>JBDSKY010000170.1:0-8880 GCA_039916675.1 Bdellovibrionia bacterium | reverse complement strand
TCCTCTCGGAATATAGTTTGAAAAAAATCTCCCGAGCAACTGGCATAAAACAAAATAAGGGGTCCTTCGATAAATTGCATCCTTCCGTTCTGCCACAGAGGGAAATTTTCGAGAAAGGGGTTCGAACCCTGGCGAAAGCGGCGGATCGTATTTTACGTAAGCACGGTAAAGCTATTATCGGGAAACAATTTGCGACGAAACGTCTTGCAGATATCATGACTGATCTTTTTGTTTTGGCAGCGGTACTTAGCCGCGTGAGCACATCAGTTCAAGAGAACGGGGAGGCTAACGCGGCTAAGGAGCTAGAGATTTTGCAAGCTTTTGCGTCCCAAGTCCTACGCCGCACTAAGGATAATTTTGCACAAATCGATGAAAACGATGACGAGCTCATTAAATCTCTTGCAAACCATGCATTGGAGAACGAGAAATATATTTGGGACAATGTATAGAAATTGAATCAGTGATGAAATTTATAAATGTTGAGGTAATAGGTATGAAGTTAAGTGCGGCGGTGAGTAAGAGTTTAGGTCTATGTTTTAGTCTCATGGGACTGCTCTTCATTTCAAATTCGGCAGAGGCTTTAACCAATAATACGCGTGCTACTTATCCTACGGCTATTACTTTGGAGTTGGGCGGGAGAGGGTTTTTATACAGCATTAATTTCGATCGGGTTTTGAATGACAATCTTGCGGCCGGGGTTGGAATTGGAAATGTAACTGCGAACTCAGCTGCTTTACCGAGTATTTCCCAGAGCTCCATGGTGATTCCGGTCTATTTTAATTATTACTTCATGCCAGATGCGGGATCTTTCTACCTGACAGGGGGAGCAGATCTGTTAACGAATGCTGGTAGCGTGTCAAGCCTGACGTCTAGTCCAGGTGGACTAAATTTCTCATCTTCACCGATTCTGTTGACGGTAGGGGTTGGGTATGAGCTTCGGAGTGATGCGGGGTATTTAGTACGGGCTGCTGGGTATGGAATTTATGGTGGTTCTTTAATTCCTTGGGGCGGTATTAGTTTTGGGTCGTCCTTTTAATTGTGCGTCGTTAAAAACTGTAGGGGGCGCACAATTCAAATTTCTTTTTTTTTTTATTAAAGTATGATTGCATGGCTTTCCGGGAGTCATGAAATGAACGAAACGGAACTTTCCAAAACAGGGAATTCGCAAACCGCTGGGGAATCAGCTTCCGAGCGTGGGCGATTGCAGGTTTTAGGCTCTTTAGGCGCCAATTCACCTGAGGTTTCCAAACTCTTAACTCCTGCCGCCATTTTATTTTTGACACAGCTTCAGCAGCGCTTTGGTGCTACTCGCGAACGATTGTTAAAAGACCGCATCACAGTTCAAGCAAAGATTGATGCAGGTTGGAGACCTGATTTTCTAGAAGAGACTCGGTCAGTTCGAGCCGGGGAGTGGAAAGTAGCCCCGATTCCTCAAGATATCTTGGATCGACGAGTAGAAATCACAGGGCCTGTCGATCGCAAAATGGTGATTAACGCGTTGAATTCTGGCGCCCAGGTATTCATGGCGGATTTGGAGGACTCACATTCTCCCGTATGGGAAAGCACAGTACAGGGACATTTGAATCTTCAGGATGCTGTGCGTAAGATCCTTCATTTTACAAGTGCTGAAGGAAAAAGCTACTCACTTCACGAGAAGACTGCCGTCCTATTTGTACGGCCCAGGGGTTGGCACCTGGTTGAGAAAAATATTCTTATTGATGGTCAACCCATGTCGGCGTCGTTATTCGATTTTGGGCTTTATTTCTTTCATAATGCTAAGGAATCCATCAGTCGCGGTACCGGTCCTTATTTTTATCTCCCAAAATTGGAGAGTCATCTAGAGGCACGCCTTTGGAATGATGTTTTTGTCTTTGCTCAAAACGAAGTAGGGATCCCGCAAGGAACTATTCGAGCTACGGTTTTGATAGAAACCATTCTTGCGGCATTCGAGATGGATGAGATTCTATACGAGCTGAAGGATCATTCGGCTGGGCTTAACTGCGGGCGTTGGGATTACATCTTTAGCTATATCAAAAAGTTCCGTAACGATCCCACTTGTGTCTTACCGGATCGAGCGCAAGTTACGATGGATGTGCATTTCCTTAAATCCTATTGTCAGCTTCTTGTGGAGACCTGCCACCGTCGAGGCATACATGCGATGGGGGGGATGGCAGCTCAGATACCGATTAAGAACGATCCTGACGCGAATCGAAATGCGCTTGATAGAGTGACACTCGATAAGAAGCGTGAGGTGAACCTAGGGCATGATGGCACTTGGGTTGCCCACCCTGGTCTGGTTGCGGTAGCTCGTAAAGTTTTTGATGAATCTATGCCAGGGCCCAATCAAATCAACGTGAGTCGTGAAGAATGGCATATCAGTGCGGCAGACTTATTGCGCGCCCCTGCAGGTGAGATTACGGAAGAAGGTTTGAGGAAAAATATTAATATCTCCCTTCTTTACCTGGAATCCTGGTTACGTGGTGTGGGTTGTGTTCCGCTTTATAATTTGATGGAGGATGCAGCGACTGCTGAGATTTCAAGGGCGCAAATTTGGCAATGGATTCGGCATGGAAAATTTACCAAAGAAGCAGTCTTGAAAATATTAGCAGAAGAATTTAGAAAGATTGAACTCAGTGTCGGAGCAGATCTGTATCGCTCGGGCAAGTATGAGTTAGCCAATCAAGTCTTGACCAAGATTATAACTAGTCATGAGTTTGTGGAGTTCATCACTCTGCCAGCTTATTCCTACTTATAATAAAAGGAGAAGATAATGAGTCTTGATTGGAATTCGAGTAAAAGGTGGTCTGGCGTTAATAGAGTTTATACCGCGAATGAAGTGTTGAGATTGCGGGGCTCCATTAACATTGAATATACGTTAGCCAAATTGGGGGCCGAAAGATTCTGGGAATTGCTTCTTACTGAGAAGTATGTTGCTGCTCTAGGTGCAATGACGGGGAATCAAGCAGTTCAGCAAGTTCAGGCTGGACTCAAAGCGATTTACCTCAGTGGTTGGCAAGTGGCGGCAGATGCAAATACTTCAGGGCAAATGTATCCGGATCAAAGTTTGTACCCGGTGGATAGTGTCCCGAATGTTGTGAGGAAGATTAATAATGCCTTTCAGCGGGCAGATCAAATCCAGCACTCTGAAACGACGAGTCGGGATAAGATCCATTGGTTTGCTCCGATCGTTGCTGATGCCGAAGCAGGCTTTGGTGGCAATTTGAATGCCTACGAACTGACGAGATCTCTGATTGAGTCAGGCGCAGCGGCAATTCATTTTGAAGATCAGCTGGCCTCTGCCAAAAAATGTGGCCATATGGGTGGCAAAGTTTTGGTTCCAACAATGGAGTTTATCCAAAAGCTGACTGCCGCGCGATTAGCGGCTGACGTAAGCGGAGTCTCCACGGTTCTGATCGCCAGGACGGATGCGAATGGGGCCTATCTGATTACCAGTGATATTGACCCACGAGATCGGAAGTTCCTGACAGGAGAGAGGACTCCCGAAGGATTCTATCGTATTCGGGGCGGCCTGGAGTCTGCTATCGCGCGAGGTTTAGCTTATGCGCCTTATGCGGATGTAGTCTGGTGTGAAACTTCTGAGCCCAATATCGAAGAAGCCAGAAAATTTGCCGAAGCAATCCATGCTGAATACCCTGGCAAACTTCTAGCTTACAATTGTTCACCTTCGTTTAATTGGAAGAAGAAGCTCAACACTGCCACGATTGCAAAGTTTCAGGTGGAGTTAGCGGCCATGGGCTATAAATTCCAGTTTGTCACTTTGGCTGGCTTCCATGCTTTAAATCACAGCATGTTTACTTTAGCTCGAGACTACCAAATGAAAGGTATGTCGGCCTATGCCGATTATCAAGAGCAGGAGTTTGCAAGCGAGAAGCATGGGTATCGCGCAACGACCCATCAGAGATTTGTGGGCACTGGATATTTTGATGATTTAGCGCAAAGAATTGCGCAAGGTCAGCTTTCTACCAAGGCATTGAGTGGCTCCACTGAAGAAGAGCAATTTCATGCGGCTTCGGGTGCGATTTAAAGGCGTCTTATAGTTTGTTATAAAGCGAAATAGCAAGGCGGTCCTATCTAGAGTGCCTTGCTATTTCGCTGAGTTTTTGGGATGGACCAATTCAGTACTCTATTGTAGCAAGCTTGCGGTTTTAAACCTTGCGTGCCAGGTGTAAGTCTCTGTAATATTATAAACTCATGAATGATTTGCGTCAGACATTTCTAGTCGAGTTATTCGCTTTTATATCCGTAGCTCTAATCTTCTCGTGCCCTCGTTTCACTTTTGCTGATCAAGAGTCGGTGGCTTATACCCCCGGAAAACTTCATTGTGGAAGATACATACTTTCCGGAGAGCTCCGTACGCAATCAAACGGAATTACCAAATTAGAAATCTATCCCGAAATGACTTCGCGCTTTGAGATCGCTATTAACCATGTCCCAATGGATATTTGGTTAAAATTTGATGAATCAATAATTTCAATGGAAGTTGATATTATCCGAAACAAAAAAGATGACTATCCGCGAGCAAATTTTATACAAATTTACGGAACACCCTCCAATTCCCCTCAGTTGATTCAGGAAAAACCATGCGGGTGAGATTGCTATTGGTGAGCACACTTTTGGCAGCATCCTCCACGGCACATGCAAGAAAGATCGCGATACTCCTGAATGGCGGGCACACGGAATACGAAAACACCGAAGACTCTTTTGAAGATATAGAAAAAATGGACCAGAAGTTAAAAGGGTGGGATCGATTCATACTTTCCGCTGATGGTCCTAGCCGACTTCCTAAGAACTTGAAAGCATCAAATAGTTTGAAAACCAAGGATGGTCAGACGGAATTTGACCAAAGGGGTTTTCCGAAGCTGACGCGGAGAGATCCAAAAGTAGAAGGCAATTTTGTCGAGGCCGCAACTCGAAAAGGTTTAGAAAAAGTTCTTAAGGAACAGGTCAAAGCTGGTGATACGGTACTTCTCTATTTTACAGATCATGGCGATAGAGGAAAGAATGAAGGTGAAAGTAAAATTGCATTCTGGAAGGAGATGGTAAGTACACCAGAACTGAAGAAAATTATTGATGAATCCATTCCAAAAAGCGCACGAGTCATCCTGCATAACGAGCAGTGCTTTGGAGGAGGTATGCTTAATTCATTGCGTGAAGCTAATGGACGCCTTCGAAGTAATTCCTGTGGATTTGCGGTCGCCTCCGAGCACGAATTTGCTGAGGCAAAGCACTCGTTTGCGAAAAGTCTTGAAAAGGATAAAAGGTCAAATTCGGCGGAGCCTCAAGCGACAGACTTTGGTAAACTTTTTGATGAGCACCGAAGAATCAATACGACTTCTACTGGTGTCACATTTAGTGATTTTTTTCTTCAGGAGTATCTTCAAAAACACTCTAACGGTCACGTTCACGGCTCTGTTGTCGATTCTTTGAGTTGTAAGAATAAAGCTGCATCTACTGACAACAGTAAGTTGCATAATAATTCTGTTTCTATTCAAATGCCCGTTCTACTTGATGAAAGTTTACGAAAAATTAGGGCATTAGGAAATTCCTTGTGTGGATATCAGATTTTAGAAGGGCACGAACTCAATCTCACTTCTGATGTTACGCCCATCATCGGCACTGTTGCTGATAGGATCTCAAAAGAAGGTGGAGAAAGAGCAAAAGATCGTGCCGAAGTTCAACATCTCAAACCATTATACAAGGCGGCCTTTGACAACTGGATGAAAACAGAGAAAGAACCGGCGCTTTATTTAAAAATAAAAAATTTGAGTGCGCGTACAGATTCGTTAAACGGCATGCTCTCAGATCTTGGGGTCAAAGGGAAAGATAAATTAGTAGCTGAACGTGAACTTGAGTCTGTGAAACCTCAGTTCGAGAAATCCATGGAACAATATAATCTTTATTTAAGGGCGTTGAAAGGGAACAGTACAAAGTTAGTATCTGAATTTGCTGCTTTTACTGCTCGAACAGGCACAGAAAACGGTGATCCTTACTCAAAGAGTATTATTAATAAATATCAGTTCGCCAAGAACAAGATGGAAAAAGGGGGGGCAAGGTTAAATGCGTGCCAGACCCTTCAGCATGCGCTTGTACGTTTTAAGGCATTAAAAATGATAAAGGATAAAAATGATCATTCCTCATTAGAGGAATTTTTAGATATCCAGAGATGCGAAAATACCCTTCTGTAGATCCACTATTTTGGTTGAAATTATCTATCTCCGATTACAAAGTAGTAGAAGTAGTGTATGAAGGTCGCATGATCAAAGCAGACCTGATGACCGCGAACGGTACAGTGAAAAATCGATTGAAGAAAACCGTGTCAGTAATTGTTGGCCTCTGCCTTTTGATTCGTGGGGAATGTTTCGCGGTTGAGAGTAGTAGTACTCAACTTCCAGTTGAACTGGATCTGAAAATTATCTCCAATTTACCTGCCATTGATATACTCTCACTTGCCCAGGTGAACCATGCTTGGAGAGCTGTAGTACAGAAGTTTGTGATGAGCGAATCTGATCTTCTGGACTTGAGTCCAATTGAATCGAATCAGGCGCAGTTCAGCAATCTTGTTCGAGAAGGCGGAATTTTGCATTTAGCAAAAAATATTGTTCTTTCTCATCTCAATTACAGGGGAGATTGGATCGGATTTTTGCCGACGGAAATTTTGACACCCAGAGAAAATGGCAGGGCGCGCTTGAAGGTAAAAACTACAACTGGAGCTGTTTTTTCATATATGGGCCAACAGGACGAATTGGGACATGGATGGCGTGATCCTAATTCTTTGATCTGGTTCGGTCCTGCAAGGATCAATGGATCTGGACAGCTCCTTCGAATGACTCATCTTGATGCGATTCAATACTGTAGCGCTCGAGGAGCAAGGCTTCCCTCGTCCGAAGAGTGGAAGACCCTTTCTCAATTTTTCGGGCGGAACGATGAAATAAACGATCAGGGCAGCCGCTACGCAGCTCAAGTCCTATCAAATCTTGAGGTTTGGTATTGGGCATTGCCGATCGAAGGGGATGACCCAGCGAAAGCTCCGGTTTTTAATGGAGTGAATGGTGGAATTTTTAATACTAATCGAAATCTGGACAAAGCGGTTCGCTGTGTTTTGCCTGCAGTGTGACAAATTTGCCTGTACCGCACTAAATTGGTTTTTCCCCTTTTTTCTAAGCGCACGATTAGCTCTCGTAATTCTTAATGAATTAGTCAGATTAGCTGTCGGTCGGCTGCCAATATGGGTGTTTTGGTGCTGCTAAGCGTTAGGATTGTAAAAAAAATTAAAGTTTTTTACAATAATGCCGATAGAGTTTTATGGAGAGCCCCGTCCGTATCCCTAAGCTTAGTGGATACACTATATTTACTATTTGGATTCTTGCCGTGTGTATTGGCTTTTTCTTTTTAGAAAAATACAAGAGCACACCGGGTAAAGCAGGCACTGAATTTAAAGTGCTCCCTCCACAAAGTGAAATTGATCTTTCAGATAAGCCTTACACTCTAGTCATGTTTGGGCATCCAAAATGCCCCTGTTCTCGAGCGAGTCTGGTTGAGCTTGAGAAATTGATGAGTGTTTATTCGAAAAATTTTGGCATTAAAATTATATTTTATCATCCTAAAACCGCTACTCCAGATTGGTTCGAAACAGACATTGTAGCGAAAGCGAAGTCCCTACCGGATGTGAAGGTTACTTTTGATCCAGACGGTAGACTAGCCAATATAATTGGGGCCAGAACCTCCGGGATGACTTACGTTTTTGATAAACAGAGAAGACAAATATTTATGGGCGGAATCACAGGTTCACGGGGCCATGAAGGCGAAAATGATGGCACCCGATCCATCGCTTCGATTGCCGAGACGGGCAAACCAATTTTAACTACTACTAAGGTCTTTGGATGTTCACTTTTTAAAAGTGACGGTAGATTAACTTCTACTATTGAATGAAACAGGAGATAGGGATTATGAATACACCGCTAGAATCAAAAATTGATGCGCAGGCAAAAGCATTGTTTTCAAGTACATATAATTCTCTTTGCGTTGATAATGATCGAATTTTCTCACTAGTCCTGGTTCTTCAGTGGTTCGCCTGTATTTTGATCGCTATTTTTGTTTCCCCTCGAACCTGGCTAGCTGACATGGGCACAGTCCATGTTCATGTTTGGACAGCGATCGTTTTAGGTGGACTGCTCAGTGCCCTACCCATTTATTTGAATTTACGTGCGCCTGGAAAAGTAATCAATCGATATGTAAACGTCATCGCTCAGGCTTTCTATTCTGCTTTGTTTATTCATCTTACTGGCGGAAGGATTGAAGCTCACTTTCACGTATTCGCATCCTTAGCAGGCTTTGCGCTCTACCGAGATTACCGTGTTCTGTTGGCCGGAACTGCTATCGTTGCAGGGGACCACGCAATCAGGGGAATATTTTTTCCTCAGTCAGCTTTTGGCGTATTTAACACCTCTGAATGGCGATGGATGGAACATGCCGCCTGGGTTCTATTCGAAGATTTCTTTCTTGGATATGCATGTTTAAGAGCTTTGAGCGAAATGAAAGTGGTTGCCAGGAAGACTGCTGAAGTTATGGCTCAAAAGGACCTTATCGAATATGAAGTTCAGAAGCGCACCTTTGAACTTCATGAAAGCCGAAATTCGGTTAAGCTTCTTTTAGATAACGCGGGCCAAGGTTTCTTTCACTTTAACCGTGAGGGAAAAATTGGCGTTGAATGTTCAAAAGCAGTTGAAAAATTATTTCAAGTGAACCCCGCACGGATGAACATCTCCGATTTGATTACTAGTCAATCTCAGGTGGATTGGAAAGAGCAAGTCGATCTCTTATTCAACAGTCCTATGCCATTTAGTCAGCTTAAGGAGATCT
>JBDSKY010000169.1:0-4027 GCA_039916675.1 Bdellovibrionia bacterium | reverse complement strand
CGCGGAGATTATTTTAAAAAGCTGGTTGCTCAACTTTAGGAAGTTCAACCTTTAGCCTGCGGAGGGGGTTTATCTGGCCCACGGTATAGCCAAAGACAAAATAACTTTTTGGCGTTCCTCAAGGCATCCCCTCGATCTTCGTCTCCTGCTTTTGGTTCTGGCCATGGTCGTTTTTGGACTGATTATGGTTTACAGTTCATCTTTTATTTTTGCTCAGGAGAAAACAGGGAACGGCTTTGCTTTTATTCAAAAGCAGCTTATTTTCGCGGTCCTGGGTTTTACAGCTCTTGGAGTGGCAGCTAGAACTGATTATCATCTTTGGTCCAAGAGGGCCTATCCGGTACTGACCTTTGCTGCACTGCTTTTAATTCTAGTGTTTATTCCAGGTATAGGTCACAAAGTCGGGGGTGCCCACCGGTGGATTCGACTAGGAAATTGGCGATTTCAGCCGGGTGAGTTGGCGAAATTTGCTGTTATCTTCTTTGTAGCACGACAACTCGATCTAAATCTTGGCCTTTTGAAGTCCCAGTGGCGGAAGGTTTTGATTCATTTTTTACTTCCCTTGCCTTTGTTTTTCCTCCTTTTTTTTCAACCTGATTTCGGCACCACGGTCATTATCAGTATTGTCATCTTTTTCATGTTTTTTGCTGCGGGTGTTCGATTTCGGTATTTATTGGGTGCTTTAATTCCAGGGCTCATGGCGGGCTTATGGTTAGCCTTAGGAAGCGAATACCGTAGAGCCAGATTGATGACCTACCTCGATCCTTGGCGCGATCCAGGGGGTAAGGGGTTTCAAATTCTTCAATCCTTCGTAGGGCTTCATAACGGAGGCTTGTTTGGAGTAGGATTGGGTAATGGTCGTGAGAAGCTTTTTTATCTGCCCGAGGCACATAATGATTTCATCTTTTCAGTCATCGGTGAAGAGCTTGGTTTTATTGGGGTGTTTGTTTTAGTCCTAGCTTACTTTTATTTCATGTACCGGGGGTTAAAAATAGCGTGGATAGCTCAGCGGAAACATCAGGATCGCTTTGGGATGTTTCTCGCTACAGGAATTACTCTCGCATTGAGTTTTCAAGGGTTTGTTAATATTGCAGTTGTATTGGGACTACTACCCACCAAAGGCCTAGCACTTCCTTTTATAAGCTATGGAGGATCTGCTCTTGTAGTGGACCTTTTTGCCGTAGGGGTGTTGCTCAACGTGGGGAGAGGATACGGTGGACAACATCAAAGCAGAGCGTAATAAAAATTTACTTATAGCAGGGGGAGGTACCGGCGGTCACTTATTGGCCGGAATTGCAGTAGCCGATATTTGGGCCTCCAAATTTGGCAATCAGGGTAAAATCTTGTTTGTAGGATCCAAGGGAGGAATTGAAGAGAGACTTATTCCTGCTACCCAATACCCATTAAAGCTTTTGACTCTGGGTTCTTTAAACCGAGTGAGCTTACGTAGGAAATTGAAAACCTTTCTTCAGCTTCCCGTAGCACTATGGAATGCCGCAAGATTTCTGCTCGCCTTTCGTCCAGGCTTTATTCTTGGAGTGGGAGGGTATTCTTCAGGGCCAGTACTCCTGATGGGGAAGGTTCTTAAAAGTTTGGGGTTGCTTCAAGTTAAGGTAGCGATTCTGGAACAAAATAATTTCCCTGGCCTGACCAATCGAATTTTGGGAAAAATGGCAGACGAAGTTTTTACCGCTTTTGAAGGAATGGGAACCCATTTTCCTGGAAAAAGTATCGTGTTTACCGGCAATCCGATTCGATCTTCAATGCAACTTATGGAACCAGCAGCTCGGGTCCCCTTCACGGTCTTTATTTTTGGAGGCAGTCAAGGGGCTCGCGGAGTAAATAATTTGGTCCTGGATGCATTGCCCCAATTGATCAGCATGAAAGATAGGCTGAGGTTTATTCACCAAACTGGAGACGCGGATTACGCCAAAGTCCTCGCAGGCTATCAAAGTTTGGGGTTCAGTGAAGCTCGCGTGGAGAAATTCATTTATGATATGCCCGTCGCTTATAAGGCAGCCTCTCTCTTAATCTGCCGTGCTGGTGCCTCCACCTTGGCAGAAATTGCAGCGGTAGGACGAGCTTCTATCCTGATTCCGCTTCCCACTGCCGCCGACAATCATCAGGAAAAAAATGCACTAGCCTTCGTAAATGCAGGTGCAGCCCGAATTTTAGATCAAAACTCCACCCGAGGCTCCGATTTGGCCGCTTTGATCCTTGATCTAATGGTAAATTCTACTCAAATCATTGAAATGGAACGCAAAGTAATTCAATTTTATCGTCCACATGCGGCATCGGATATTGTAGATAATCTATATGTTTAGAAAAGAAGAGACTTGGCTCCATTTCGTTGGAATTGGTGGAATTGGCATGAGCGGAATTGCCGAGGTTTTCTTAAACCAAGGTTATCTGATTAGTGGCTCTGATCTTCTGGAATCGGATTCTACAAAAAGGCTTTCTCAACTAGGTGCACAAGTTTCCATAGGGCATCGAAAAGAAAATATTAAGAAAGCCAGTGTTGTAGTTGTTTCCTCGGCAGTGACGGCGACCAATCCAGAAGTACTTGAAGCCAAAAGGCGTCACATTCCCGTAATTCCACGAGCTGAAATGCTGGGTGAGCTCATGCGTGGCAAATTGGGCGTAGCTGTAGCCGGAAGTCACGGTAAAACGACCACTACCTCGATGTTAGCTACTGTATTAACGGTGGCGGGGCTAGATCCCACAATTGTAATTGGCGGCAAAGTAGATTCGCTGGGTGGCAATGCGAAGCTGGGGCAGGGGCAATTTGTAGTTGCAGAAGCAGACGAGAGTGATGGGTCCTTTATTCACCTCCCGGCAACTTTTGGGATCGTCACGAATATAGATAATGACCACATGGATCACTTTGGGAGTTTAAATGCCATCGAAGATGCGTTTGTTGGCTTAGTCAGCAAACTTCCCTTCTACGGTTTGGCTATTGTTTGCGGAGAAGATGCTGGTGTTAGGCGCTGCTTGGACCGTTGGACTAAGCCGTACCAGACTTATGGTCTGACTCAAGAGTGGGATCTCTACGCTCAGGACATTCGCTCTGAGGGACTGAACTCGTTCTTTAAAGTTTATTCGAGGGATGGAGCAGTTTCAACTCTCTTAGGTGAAATTCGGTTAAATATTCCCGGTAAACATAACGTTTTAAATGCTTTGGCTTGTGTGCTGTTAGGGCTTCGATTGGACATACCGTTTCAGGTAATTTCTAAAGGACTAGCAGAGTTCAAGGGCGTTAAACGAAGGTTTGAAATCAGGTGGCAAGATATTGCAAAGAGGCAAGCCATCATTGACGATTACGGTCATCATCCCACTGAGATTAGGGCGACTCTTGAGGCAGCAAAGGCTTTTTGGCCTGGTAGGATTATCTCTGTGTTTCAGCCTCATCGCTATTCCAGAACACTCCATTGCCACGATGAATTTTTATCCGCTTTTCTTCAGAGTGACGTTGTTCTTATAACGGATATTTACTCTGCTGGGGAAGAACCCATCCCAGGTATTAGTGCAGAGTCTTTGGTTAGAGAGATTAAGAAGGTCGCTCAGCCTCACCAGCAGGTGATCTATAGCGGCGATCTGGGTGCGACTTGTGATGTCTTAAAGCAAATGTTTTCTGAAAATGATCTGATCCTTTGTTTGGGGGCAGGTTCAATTACTCGTTTGCCTGATCAGATAATGGCTCACCTTAAGTCATGAACGCAGTAGAATGGTTTCGGCAGAATTCTGAAAGATTCTCAGGCCAGTTGAGCTTTGAAGAATCTCTTTCGAAACATACCTATTATCGGATTGGTGGGAAGGCTTCTGTTTTCGCGATACCCTCTTCTATCTCTGACTTGAAATGGCTTGCAGATGGGATCAAGGAAACAGGAATTCCATTTTTTATACTTGGGCAAGGCTCCAACGTCCTAGTTTCAGATGCAGGTTTTCAGGGTTTGATCTTAAAGCTCAGTCGTTTGAATCTGGGGATTGAATTCCTAGATCAGCAGTCAGACCGACCGCAGCCTCGAAT
>JBDSKY010000168.1:0-2609 GCA_039916675.1 Bdellovibrionia bacterium | reverse complement strand
CTCTTTCAATATCTGCAATGGAAAGCAAATCTAAGTGTCCTTGAAATTGATGAGATCAAGACCGTTCCAGAGGTACCAAAATCAGATCCTTTCATTGAAAGACTTATCGGTACGGTCAGGCGTGAGTATCTCGACACTCAGCTATTTTGGAGCGAGGTGGATTTACAGCGTCGTCTTGAAAGTTTTACCGAATATTACAACTCCGCTCGAGTGCACTATTCGCTGCAGGGACAAACCCCGAATGAAAAGAGTGGTAAAGCTGAAATAACGCCGATCAATTTGAACGATTATCGCTGGAAAACCTACTGCAACAAAAAATTTTCTATTCCGATTGCGGCCTAATTACCAATTTGAGGAGGCACAGGCTACAGCAGAGCCGCAATCCGACGGTCATTCCCGGTAGGTTTGTGCTTTGAAACATCAATAACTCAGCCGCACCCAAGAGTAAAAATCCAAGCATCGCGTCTGAAAACAAATCTGCTGGAGCACTAGGGCTCAATAACTCGCTGACTGTGATTCCGTTGTATTCAGAAGATTTGCCTTAGCCATTTCCAAAGCGGCAGCCTCGTTCAGTTCTCCACCCCATTTTAGTTCCCCTTCCAGATCCGGGTATTTTACAACGGTTTTTTTCAGTATTTCAATCATCTGTGCCGGTGTCAGCGCGGGGTTAATGGCTTTCATTTTGGCACAGGTACGGGTCACCCGTGGGGCGGCAAATGAGGTTCCGGTAAGTACAAGATAAGATTTAATTTCTGCTTCTGTATCAGCCGGGTTGAAATCTGGGGCCACTTGAAGATTTTCGTTCGTATAAAAGTTACCATTAGCACTCAGATGAGTAGTTTCTTTACCATAATTCCAGCGGGTATTTCGATAGCTGGAATCAGGCGAGTGTTCCCTGTTGCTAGTCACGATCAGCATATTGGGAAGTTGCAATGATTGTGGAATACCACCCAATCCCATCAAAGTCCCCTCATCATTATTGGCTCCTTCGTTTCCTGCCGAGAAAATAAACAAAGTATCTGGGTAATCCGAGATGATCCGGGCGAATCCGGCGAGCATTTTGGGGTGATTAAAAAAGTTACTCAAAGTCCAGTGAATGCTAAGCAAAGAATTGAGGTCAAGGTCTCTAATCTGGAACTTCGTAGAAAGCCTCCCACTCATATTGATAATCCTAGCTCCCAACTGGTGAGCTTCTTCGACGCCTTTAGCAACAGCTTGAACGAATAACAGTTGAACTTCCCTGTCGTCTTTAGGGGTAGAGCCCCAGATTTCTTTTGGCTGGATGGGAATAATGGCGATATCATCAGACCCTTCCAATATTACCCCGGCAACGGCCGTGCCATGGAAACGTTCGTGACCACAATATTCGATGGGCTGATCGTCAGGAAAGAGGCCGGGATTATTTGGATTTCTAGGAATTTTGTACGCCAGCTCAGGATGGTTAAGATTAATACCCCGATCTATTACTCCAACCAGAATCCGGTCGGAACTCTCGCTAATTCGGCCCAGCTCACTCTTCTGCTCAGCCGTCATATTACTGAAATCGTAGATCTCTTCCAACGGCAAAGGTTTATTAAACTCTCCCTCAAACAGAGTATTCAAGTATTTCCAGCGGCTTCTAACATCTTTTGCAGCAAAAAAGGCTTTCGCATACGTCAAAGACCAGGAGCCCTTAACGTTTTCAGCAGAAAAGGCTTGCGCATTCTTATAAGGGAATCGGCAGATGGTGCGAACCTGTTGCCCCTGCGAACCCAAGGTGTTTCGAAAATAGGGGATTACATGCCTGGTGGCAAGGATGCCGCTTTGTTTCCAGGCTAACTGATGGATAGGTTTGCACATCGCGGAAAACATTGCACTTGCGGGCGCTGGGGAGAGCAGCAGAGAAAATGATACTACTCCAAGAATACTCGTCAAATTTTTCATAGGATTTGGTCTAGCAGGGAGGGAGGGGTTACTCAATCCTTTTTGTTCGGTGCATCATTTTTTCAGAATAGGAGACCGTTGACCGAATTTGTGTTGCCCACAGACACTAACGCATTATGCACTACGGTGGCGGCCGAAAATAAGGCGCTAAAACGGCAGCTCGAAGTGGCTTACAGACAAATCTCGGCATTCGGCGGGGCCTCATGCCTCAAAAGCCAGTCTAATTGAGATAACTAATGGACTTTCGCATATCCTGCAGGCAATCCCCCCTTGTTGAGGTCCCCGGATTCGCCCTTTTGGGATCGGGGCTGGGGGTGACGGTAGGGCCTTAAAAACTCCTATACTCAAGGCGAATTACATAATGGTTTTCTCCTTCAAATTGGACTGCAAAGCCCACAAGCATTGGGTGAACCAACGTATTGCTTACAACTTTAGCCATAACGACTTCGTATTTTGCTTCTTCAGGTTTAGAACCTATGTTCATTCTATTTATTCCAATCATTTTTGAGGGCCTCTAATGCCCATTCAGGGACGCTAAATGGATAGGTTTCGTCGACAGGGGGTTCGGCACTAGGGTGTTGAAATTATCAGACTGCCTTATAGAGGTTTTTTCCGGGTTTTCGTACCCCACGAACGAAGAGCTTGTCCCTATTAAACTCGTGGCGCAGACGCCGTTGGGTTGTATG
>JBDSKY010000167.1:0-6257 GCA_039916675.1 Bdellovibrionia bacterium | reverse complement strand
GTGAGAGTAAACTTCGAGGCGAAAAAGCTTTATTAAATTTTAGAGACTTATTTCCGGTTACAATTGTGCGCCCTCCCTTCGTATATGGTCCTAAAGATAAGGCAGTCTTTAAAATGGTCCAAACTGTCGCCCGGAATTTCATGCCTGTGCTTTATGGCGCTGGATCAGATGGACACAAATATTACAGCGCCATTCATGCGAAAGATCTTTGCCGAGGAATTGTGCAAGCTGCTGTGGCTTCATTGCAGAAGGTGCCTTCCGGAGAAATTTTCTACTTAGCCGGAGATGGGATGCACACTTACCATGATTTAATGACGACAATTGCAGAGAGACTGAATTGTGACCCGTTAAGAATTAGTGTCCCTAATTTTGCAATCCAAGCTGCCGCCGCCGGCTTGACTGCGGTTGGTTTTGTGGCTCGTAAAACATTTCCATTAAATATGGATAAGCTGAAAGAACTGATGCCGGACTATTGGATTTGTTCCAATCAAAAGGCAAAAACCATGCTTGGATTTGCTCCCGAGTTTGATTTTTCATCTGGAATTGCAAATGCGATTACTTGGTATAAAAAACAAAGGTGGCTGTAAATTATGACTTTAATATTTGTAGTATCAAAATGACAGAAAAAATCCAAAGGACTTCTTCTCGGGTAGCGAGTCTCGTTTTTATTTATATTTTGTTCTGCTCCATTCAAGTCTCGGGTCAAGTTGTTAATCCAAAGCCCGTGCAAAGCGTAAGTCCAAAGTCAACCGATGCGCCACTCGGCATTCAATTAAATTATGAGAAGAGAACGCTACCTAATGGTTTGGTAATAATTTTAGCGGAGGATCACACGGTACCGCTGGTGAGCTTCCAGACTTGGTTTAAGGTAGGTTCGGTGGATGAGGTACCGGGAATTACCGGAATGTCTCACCTTTTTGAGCATTTAATGTTTAAAGGAACTCCAAAATATGGTCCCAAGAAGTTTTTTCAGGAGTTGGAGGCCAAAGGATCTGAGATAAACGCATACACGACTCGAGACTATACAGTTTATTATGAAACCTTTGCTTCTAATTTGCTCGAGAAAGTCGTGGATCTTGAGTCCGACCGAATGACTAATCTTACTTTGACAGATGAAATTCTTAATAATGAAAGAATGGTCGTTCTTGAAGAGCGGCGCCTAAGGACCGACAATGTGCCAGAAGGTAAAATGCAGGAAGTCCTTTGGCAGCTGGCGTACCGGTATCACCCCTACCAATGGCCTGTGATTGGTTATCCAAGGGATGTGATGTCAATTACTCTTACTCAATTGATGAATTATTTTAAAACCTATTATCAGCCTGCAAATGCCGCACTTGTTCTTGTAGGAGACTTTAAGACAGAAGAAGTTTTTGCATTGCTGAAAAAAAATTATGAAAAAATACCCTCGGTTCCTCGGCCGAAAAGAGTAATTGTGGTGGAGCCTCCCCAAGGAGAAGAGCGACGACTGATTCTTCGAGATCAGGTTTCGAGCGAAAGACTTGTCCTCGCATATCATGCCTCCGCTGGGGATAATGATGATTCGTATGCTTTGGATATTGCAGCTAATATTCTTTTTCAGGGCACTAGCTCTCGGGCCTATCGTCGTCTTGTTGAAGAAAAAGAGATGATGTCCGCAATAACTGGTTCAGCTTATACTCCGAGTTATCCGGGATTGTTCATTGTCGCCGGAACAATGAAAGGGAAGCTTTCGAGTAGTGTAGTGGAAACAGAGCTATTTAAACTAATTAGCGAATTTAAAGAAACCGGCGTTACGGAAGAAGAAATTCGTATCGCCGTTAAACAGCTCACCGTTCAGTTAGTGGATAGCATCCGTACTCCCTTCGGTTTGGGGCAGTTAATCGGCACTGTGCAAACTATTTTTGGAGATCCTAAACGTTTTGTTGATGATCTCGCAAAATATTCGAAGGTAAAGGCAGCGGATGTGCAGAGAGTGGCTCAAAAGTATTTTGATCCCAATAATCGGGTAGTAGTCACAATGGTGCCAAAATGACATTTTTTTTAAAGAAGATCATTGGCTTTGGAATGATATTATTTCTAAGCCATTCCGGGTTTTCATTTGCAGAGACTCCTCTGAAACTCTTGCCTGTTCCAGTAATAGAGACCTTGCCAAACGGCTTGAATGTGGCGTGGTTCATTGACAATCGATTGCCAATTGTTGATTTGTCACTAATTGTGGAGGCAGGGCACCGGGATGATCCTGTCGGTCTGAGCGGCACTGCCGACCTTGTCGCCGCTAGTCTTGATCGTGGGGCTGGCGGGATGACAACTCAGCAGCTATCGCGGGCAATCGATTTTATGGGAGGCATTTCCTACGCCAGCGCAGACGATGATTCATCAATAGTGGGAATGCATGGGCTTGCTACTGATGCCTCTGAATTGTTGGGGATACTTGGAAAGCTTACGTTGCAGCCCGAGTTTCTAAAAAGTCAGGTGGAACTCCAGAGGAGCCGCCTGGTGGACCGTTGGAGTCATCTAGAAGATTACAGTGCCGCCCTGGTCTCAAATGTTTATCACCGAATACTTGCCGCGGATACTCTGTATGGCCGGGGCGGATTAGCATCTATTCGAGAGCTGAAACGGGTAAATCAAAAAGATGTGGTCAAATTTTATCACAAGTATTTCACGGCAAAAAACAGTATTTTAGTTGTAATCGGCAGGGTGGATCCGTCGGATTTCCGGGCAAAAATTGCGAGTGTTTTTGGTACTTGGGGTCCGGGGGATGCGGCGAAAGAAACTTCGTCTGTGATACTTTCGAAAGCAATCAAGCTGGGACCGAAGAATAGAAATTTGAAACGAAAGAAAGATTCTATTGTCTTAGTAAATCGACCTTTACTCACGCAAGCTCAAATTCGAATGGGATTCCGTGTCCCATCGGTTCGTTCGCCAGAACATTACCCGCTTTTGGTGGCCAATGCGCTGCTAGGAGGATATTTTGGAAGTCGGCTGAATTCAGAAATCCGGGATAAGTTGGGCCTGACCTACGGCATTACCTCTGCGATTACTTACAATAAAGAGTACGCCGAGTTTACGATTTCTACCGCAACGAGAAACGAATCAGTGGGACAATTGATACATAAAGTTTCAGAAAGCCTTTTGCAGTTGAAAAATGGAACTGTTCCGAGCACCGAAGTGGATGCTGCTAAGTCTTATTTGGAAGGTGGCTTTCCTCTTTTAGTCTCGACTTTAGAATCTGTTGCGTCGCGCTGGTTAACGGGGTTTGTGTTTGAGCTCGGTCCAGATTTTTTAAATGAATTTATTCCAAAAATCCATGCTGTTACTCAGTCCGAAGTCCAGAATGCGATTCAGAAGAGTTTTGATGTAAAGAATTTAGTGGTTGTTATTGCCGGTGATTCAAAGGAAATCAAGAAGAGTCTCGCCTTGTCAAAATTCAATTCGGTAAAGCAGGTCGCGATTTCAGATTTAAAGTAGGGACAACTTTATCTAATATTTTTTCTTTTGGATCGTCCTTGGCTTTTTCTTTTTCGCTTTCCTTTTCCATGGAGCAATGACCTTCGAAGTGGGCGCCGAATTCCAATATTAGCGATGCTGTTTTAATGTTTCCAATGACTCGGCCGCTCCGGGAGATTACTATCCGGGTTTTTGCAATCACATCTCCACGAACGTAGCCATCAATCATCAGTATGTCTGCATCAATATTGCCTTCAATGACTGCCGCTTCACTCAAGACCAAGGTACTGCCTTCTTTAGCTACTACTTCACCCAGTAAAACACCGTGAACACGCGATATATGATCAAAAGTAATTTTGCCTTCGATCCTTGTTCCCTCGGCGATTATGTTTATGTCAGATTCATTTAGATTGTTCATGACTCGTCTTCTTTTACACTTTCGGGGGACTCAGTTACGGGCACTTCAGGCACTTTTTTAGGATTGGGTGTTGCCAATGTCTGATAAACAAGGATCTTTCCGGCTGTATTGAAGATAAAGATTTCAACCGATTGAATGGCCTCTCCTGCCTTCAATGGACCAAAATTGGCTTTCACTTCCCGGAAACGACTGACGGAAAAAAATTCTCCATTTTCTGGTGCAATAAGAGTGGCCTTTCCAGGTAGATTTAATATTCCATTTGGATATGCGCGGATGCTTTCAGGACCGCGAGCCAAAATGATAATTCTGCCCTGCTGGTTCTCTTGGTCACTCTTAATGTATTGTAAAGCAAATCGAACTTGAAGCGTTTTACCCTCCCAGCTGAGTCTTGGGGGTTGGATCGCGAACGATAATTCACTAGGCGAAGGAACAATTCCGAGGTTCGTGTCGGGAAAGGCTGAGAACTGATAAATATTTGGAATAGCTGGTGTTGAGATGGGCGTCGCGGGTTGAACAATGGGAGGAGGGATCAGGAGTGGATCGGTTTTTTGCGTGGCAGCCTCAGGCAGGCTAAGTGGGGTAACTATTATGGAAGGTTTTGCTGGTGTGTTAAACTCTGTGACCCGATCTGATGCCGCCAAGACACTCATACGATAATATTTAATAGCTAGAAATCCACTGATCAAAGTCAGTGTAAGAAAGACTCCAAGCAGAATGCCTAAGCGATTGATCCAGCTCAAAGAAACGTGAAAAGTCCTGGCAGCATAATTGTCCTTAAAAACCAATACTGTCACTTTATCGGAAACTGTACTTGAAGCCTGGTTCATTATTGAAAACGTTAGCTTTTTAGAAATGAGGTGTCAACTTCTGGTAGCTTTGAACCGAAGAGCAGAGTGATGAAGATTCTATTTCTGAATCCTAAAATTAACGCGAAGCACGAGATATCGAAAAGTCTTCTCCAGAAAGGCGTTGCTCTCCTATTTCCTGAAACCGCCGATGATGGCCTACAAATGCTGGAGTTTCACGGAGATACGATTGATTTGGCCATTATTCATCGAGAAGGTCCGGGCGGAAAAGGTGACCCGGGTTTGAGATTTGTGGAAAAGTTGAAACTGAACTCTTCTCATAAAGACTTACCTTTAATCTTAACAAGCGAAGTTTGGAATGATGCTGATTGCGCATCGCATCAAAATGGTCCTCTTGGAGCGAACGCCTATTTACATTCACCTTTTTCAGAAAAGGAATTAGTTGATATTTGCGTGGCGGTTTTAGGCCAGCCTTTATTCTCTAAAGCTACGAATCCAGCGAAACCGAGTCCACATAAGGGGAGTTCTGCCCACCCCATCTTAGAAGAGACTTCTCAGGTTTTTGGAAAGTCGGATTTCAAGGAATCTGCCTCGGGCATTAGTATAGATTTGGAGGCTTTTGGTTTGGAGCCATTGCCAGCACCTCCGTCCCAGCCAGCATTTGAGGCGGGAAATGAACAATCTCTCGTTCAAAGTCACTCAATCGAGAGTTCAAGTTCGGAACAGCCGGGGTTGGAAATTGGGGGTTTTGAACCCTCAGAAGCCCCTGATATGTCAGAAGGTTCCCTTCAAACATCTGGACCTTCAGAAATTTCCATGGCCCCCGATTTAATGGAGTCTCCAGATGCGATAGAGGCCCCAGATTCAATAGAGTTAAGTGACAGTATCGAACAACAGGAAAATGAAACTCCGCCTGAATTCGAGGAATTGCCCCAAGAATTAGTCTCCTCCGAGTTACTTGATGTAGGAAGCATGAATGATATTCCTGATCGAAGTGAAATAACTTCGGATTTGGGAATTCCGACTTTTCAGGCCACTGAGCCAGAAAACCAGGGGTCAGCCATTGACTCTCAAGTTGCAGAAGAAATGCCTTATCTTACTCGTGGCTATAGTAATAGGAATCGTCCGGCCTTTGATCCATCCTTGATTTTTGCAGAGCCTTTAGGTGACGCTGTGGTACCGGGAGGTGCTGCTCAGGCGCCGGATCTAGAGACTTTTAAAAAATATTTAATGTTACGAGAACAGGATGTAGCGGTTCTTTCTAATCAGCTCAAAGCCGCACATGATCAGTTGGCAGCATCAGAGCAATTATTGAAGGAAGAACGGATCAAGCAGGCAGAATTAAATTACTTTGGCAGCGAGCAAAAAAAGAAAATTGAAGATTTCGAGAAAGAAAAAAACATAACATTAGATCATCTGCGGACTGAGGTGGATGATTTAACCTTTCAGCTTAGGGCGAAAACTGATAAATCCCGAATTCTCGAAAGACAAGTGCGTGAAGCTGTGGAAGAGATGGAACATCTAAAGACACGGGTGCGGACCGACATTCGAAAGATTCGTGTTAGAGAAAAAGAATTAGAGAACCGGCTTGAAATGACAAAAAA
>JBDSKY010000166.1:0-5205 GCA_039916675.1 Bdellovibrionia bacterium | reverse complement strand
CATACAACCCAACGGCGTCTGCGCCACGAGTTTAATAGGGACAAGCTCTTCGTTCGTGGGGTACGAAAACCCGGAAAAAACCTCTATAAGGCAGTCTGATAATTTCAACACCCTAGTGCCGAACCCCTTGGTGAGTTCCCCTTAAAACTTGGCGCTTGGAATCTTTAACCCTTGGCCTTAAGTTTTTGATTACGTGACGTTTTAAAATCGGCCCAAGGTCTTGCGAGCCGGGGGCTGGGTGTACCCAGCCTCGGCCGCAACCTTGGAGACGATTCGCGCAACGCTTAACTTTCGTCGATCGGAGCCCTCCGATCGACGAGAAATGTGGTTACATCCCCAAACTTTGTGGTCATCCCCAAACTAGAGGTGACCGACACGAATTTTGTCGAGCGTGTCCTGGTAGTCGATCTCTGTGGGCCTCCCCGGTCCTGGATTATGCGAAGTCAATGGCCGTAGTTAGCTCTAGAAGTCGATTATTTAATATGTTTTTGCTTGTTTTGTCACAAGAATACCTTTAGAGAAACTGAAAACGATAGAATCAGCAATGCTTGCCGTTGCCAAATTGGGAGGCCATCTTAAACGGAATGGATTGCCAGGCTGGCAAATACTATATCGAGGCTACATAAAACTCCTACTACTTGAGACAGGATGGAAATTTGGAAGGCAAGAAATAAACAAATATAAGAAAAGAAGCACAGCAATATGTGGGGTATAGCAAGACGCCGGGACCCACGCCCTGAGATAGATTAGGCGTTCAATTTGAACACGACTACTACAACTTTCGCCCAATATAATCTCTAATTTTGGGTCAAGCGACGAAATAAACGCTCCAAGATATTTTTCATCTCGCAGATGGTTTGGATGGCAAAATCCCTCGATACATCTCGGCAATGCGATCTGGATCATCTGCATCCGTTACCACGTAAAAGAAGTGTTCAGGGGAACTCTCATCAATCCACAGACCTTCCGGCTTGTAGGGACTTGCAAGTTCTTTTAAAAAACTGACTTCCCCTTCAGAATCTAGCTTCCCTATAACCGAGCCGGCATATTTCCCATCCAAGAAGGTGGATTCACTAGATTCGGCCGCAGCAAGGAACCAAGTCCCCATGGCCGGACTGCTATATGCATCAGTAAAAGCCAAAGCGACTCCATGGAGCTTGCCTAAATTGTGGTGCCGAATCCTGCGGATCAAATCAGGATTCAAATCCTTTCCCGATTTTAAGGTGTCGGCAGCTCCTGATAAGGAAATATCAATAGTTGCGTTCTGCGTAGTGGGACCATTTCCTCTTTGAAATAATTTTAGAGTAGTTCCCACCTGAACAACTCCTTCGATATTTAGATCAGGGAAAACACCTAAAAGTCGCTCGTAAAGGCTTCTAAAGCTAATTTCCTTAGGGTTAGTGAAAGTCTCTCCATTGGAAAGAAAAGAGATGAGGGATCCTCGCATGCGATTTGACTTTGACCCGGATGGAAGAGCAAGAATAGCTCCTGCAGGTGGAAAATAATCGGCACCAAGAAAAATTAAAGATTCTAAATCTGGTTTTCTTTTTTTTCTCTCTTTGGGATCCGACGGCAAATTTTCCAGAAATAGCGGAAGTAATTTTCCTACACCAATGGAAGGAGGTTTTGGAAAAACGCCTAATTCCACCGCGTCGTCTATGACTACGTAAATTGAATTGTGAGCTTCGATAATTCCACTTGCTGCGGATATCTTGTAAGGACTCTTAAAGTTTTTCGTAGAAATGCCATTCAGTTCTCTAAAACGTTTAAGTTGAATGGGCTTGGAGTCATTATCGATTTGAGTAGTTTTGTTTCCTTGACGATACAAAGTTAGGCCGTGTAAACTCTTACGATGGGGAATAATCTATGTATTTTTTAACTTACTCTAGCAAAGCATCAGAACTACTTAGTGATAAAGCATTAAAAATGGAACTGAAGAGTATTCTTAATAATGCAAGAATTAGAAATTCCAGAGAAAATATTACTGGTCTATTATTATTCCGCTCTCGAAATTTTTTTCAACTATTGGAAGGGCCAAAAAAATCCGTACTTACTACTTTTCAAAAAATTTCAAAAGATCAACGCCATGAAAAACTTGAAATCATCTCAGAGATTGAAATCGAAGGTGCACCGAGGATATTCCCTTCATGGCAAATGGGATTTATTAGCAGCCCACTTGCTGTCCCAGAGCAAGAAAAGCTAATGCAAACCCTGCACTCCATCGCGTTAGCGAAAAAAGTAGAAAAAGAAAAAATTCTAGCATTGCTTAGAACATTTTCTGGCACTCTACCTTCTTCTGCTCGGGAAATGCTTGCGCAAACTACCAGCCTCGCTAAAGAAGGAGACGTCCTAGACATTCGGAAGGACTAAACTAGTCCTTTCTAGAGGATTTTACCTTTTGGTCGAAACAGCTAAAATCCGACCCTAAAAATGTCTAAAATGAGAGTTAGAATTGCGAGCATTTGGCCTATTACAAGAAAGGCGATGTGCATTCAAGAGTTCAGAACTACTGGCCTTTAGGTTCTCTTACGAATTTGGAGAGTTACAGGTATTTTTTAACCCCCCTCGATTTTGGAATTGATTTCCAAAATCGAGGGGGGTTAGTATATAAGTATGCCGCACGGTCGCCCCAGAGCTGTCTTCGAATTTTTGCTGAAACGCCTTCGCCACACTCCAGTTGTAGCGATCCAAGGGGCGAGGCAAACTGGAAAAAGTTATTTGGCTCGCGATATTTTGGCTAAGCACGAGACCGGTTCAACTTACGTTTCTCTAGATGACAAGTCCAAACAACAGCTAGCTGAGGAAAGCCCTCAAACTTTCTTAGCACCATTGTTGGATTCTAAACCTGTAATTATTGACGAAGCCCAAAAATCGCCAGCACTATTTAATGCAATCAAATTGATCGTTGATTCCGAGAGACGCCCGGGCTCCTTTCTCCTATTAGGGTCTACAGAATTTTCCATTCTTCAAAATATTCGAGAATCTCTTACTGGCAGAATGGGCCGGATTCGCCTGTATCCTATGACATTTTGGGAGCTTCAGGGACTTCCTCGCGGAAAAAAAGCGGCAAGCCGAGCGCAGCTTTTAAAATACTTGGATTCAGGAGGAATGCCTGGAATCGCATTTGTTCGGGAATCGCAGGTTAGGAGTGATTTTTTCCAAGATTGGATAGATCTCACTTGTCAGCGAGATTTACACCAGTTCAAAAGGTTGAAGTTAGATTCGGAGCTCGCTTATGCACTTTTAAGAAATTCCGCCATTTTAGAAGAGCCTACTGCGGCGGCATTGAGTAAAGCTACACGGACTAATCCTAAAAAAGTAGCGACTCATATCAAAGCCCTGTGCGAGCTTTTCGTTCTCACTTCCTTAGAACCTCACACTTCAGGCACTGGAAAACCAATCTACCTCCCCTTAGATTCAGGGATAGCAGGCCATATGGGCGCACCTTTGTTGAAGCAAATGCAAATTGTTCTGGCAAACGAGCGGACGGCAAAAAACGCCTATTCGGGCGGTAAACGAAATACCTTTCGATATTATCGATCTACCGGAAAACGAATGATCCATCTCGTGGAAGAAGAACTTGACGGGTCCGTGACGGCATTTCAGATTTTTGATCGAGAGGCGGTCAAAAAGCCAGATTTAGAACTCTTGAAGGCGTTTCAAAAAAAGAATCGGAAATCCAAGGCCTATCTCGTTGCGCCAGTTTCTGAATCCTGGAACTACGAAGGCGTCGACGTAGTGTCGTGGGAGTCAATATTAGATTAGAGAGAGCGGACTGCCTTGCCGCTCTTTTCATTCGGGGTTTGTCACTGCAGCGAATAGTGCACTCGAGAGTACATCGAAACCAATAAATAAGTGGAGAATGTTTACTGTAAACCCCAAGATAAAAAAGTCTGTCCATTAACCGAATGCCATTGATTGCCTTCACCTTACTCAGGCAGAATTATAATTTGCTGCTCTGTGGTTTTTTTCGATGGGAACCATTTTCCCCGAACTTCTTTCGCCCAATCTTTAAAGCTTTTATCCCGTTGGGGAAGTTCGAAAGTGGGAACATCAACCACCTGTTTATTATTGATCATCATTTCAAGTATTTCAGAGGAGGTGATTAAGAATCGATCATTTCCCAAATCAACTATAAGTTTTTGCAGTGTCGCCACGTGTGGACGTTTCCCATGATTTTGAATTCCAGCACCTTCCTCAGAGTCATTTTCACTTTTTATATCACGTCTTAAAATCGTATCGACCGTAATATAAATATCTCGAACTGTTAGAGAATCAATTTCGTTTAAAGATCTCTTGGCTGCCGTCCTGATATCAAAATTTTTGTTTTTTCCAAGATGATGACCGTATTGGACCCTTGAGGGAAGAAAGGTATACTGAACATCACTTTCAATCGGGGTTATTTGCTGGCTATAAAAGCCAAAGAGTTTTTTTGAAGTTCCAAATTCGCTTAAGTTCTCTTCGATCCTAAACGGACCCGTTAAGGATATTGGCGTTGGTGCATTAGATTCTGTATGGCTGATAGGTCGAACTCTAAAGTGAATTGGTTTATTAATAAAGGAAGCGAGGTGACCAAGAGTTGGAATCGAGGAAAGTTTTTTGGAACTTAATACAGTAGATAGTTGGTTGAAAGAGAGACCTATTGTTTTTAGATTAAAAAGGCCGAAGTTAACTTCAGAAGGGCGGAGTGAATTAGGGAGTTTAAAAATAATAAATGGAATTTTACCTTTCTCGTTCCGGCTAGTTGGGAGAGGTATCTAAGTTTAGAATCAGATTCATCAGAAGATTCCAAGGCCAGTTCAGTCTCTTTTGCTTTTTCAATAATTTTTGCACGTAGTGGCATACTCTCGTCGCTAATCAGGATTTTTTCTATCTCCTCTGCATTTTTCAGTGCTTTCTGTGATTTAGTAATACCAAGGAAATTCCGTGGATTTTTGATGGTTTGGATGGACTGCAGGGTTATAGATGAATATAGATCGAAGTCATCTTCCATAGTGGCATGTGCTGGGTTAACGAAGCAATAGACAGATAGCACACTAATTATAATATTAAGCATAAAAATAACAGACTCCATTACATTATTGGATAATGTATTCGAGCTTATAACGCATGAAACGATATCTTGTAAAACATAAAATATATTTAATATAAAATAAGGTGAGCGTACCGGAATTGATATCTCGGATTCGCCCTTTTGGGATCGGG
>JBDSKY010000165.1:0-4265 GCA_039916675.1 Bdellovibrionia bacterium | reverse complement strand
TTGGAATTGTTAGACTGGCTTTCCAAACGCATTTGGGTTTATGAAGCCGCGCACACGGAAGAGACTCTCCACACCAGTGCGTTACTAGGAATTTACGAGCTCCTCTCATCCGGTACTACTTGCATTTTAGACATGGGAACAGTGAGACACACCGAAGTAATTTTCGAAGCAGTTTCCAAAACGGGGATTCGTGCCAGTGTCGGAAAATGTTTAATGGATCATCCCACCAGGACTCCGCCATCTTTACGAGATAAAACAAAAACAGCGCTCGCAGAAGCCCAAGCTCTCTATCTCCGCTGGAATCACGCAAAAAATGATCGAATCCGCGTATCATACGCACCTCGATTTGCGATCTCCTGCACTGACCGTCTACTCACAGAAGTTGCCAAGATCGCCAAAGAACAAGGTGCGATCATCCACACTCACGCCAGTGAAAATAGAAAAGAGATCCAATTCGTCAGAGAACTCTTCGGCCGTGAAAATATAGAATATTTGGAAAGCCGAGGCCTCTGCTCACCACAGCTCGTATTAGCGCATTGCATTTGGCTCAATGAGAAAGAGAAAAAAATCCTACGCCGTACTGGAACAAACGTTGTTCATTGCCCCAGCTCAAATTTAAAATTAGCATCGGGAATTGCTCCTGTTCCCAATCTAATATCAAAGGGTATCAATGTAGCCCTCGGTGCTGACGGAGCTCCCTGCAATAACAATTTGAATATGTTTCAAGAGATGAGGCTGGCGGCTCTCATTCATAAGCCCGGATCAGGACCCAAAGCAATGCCCGCAATGGAAGTTCTCGACATGGCCACTCGAAATGGGGCTAAAGCGTTGAACTGGTTTGACCAAATCGGGTCCATAGAAGTCGGAAAAAAAGCTGATCTCGTAGCGCTAGATTTAAATAGTCCCCTGAACACGGTGCCAGAGCATAAAAAACTCTGTCCTGAGGCAATAGCTTCATCCATCGTGTATTCCACTCAACCTAGCCAGATTGCCTGGACTATGGTGGACGGAAAAATTCTTTATCAAAATGGAAAAATCCTAACTATTTCAAGAAATTCCCTCATGCAACGGGTGAACAAAGCCCAGGAAACTATCCTACGCCCCTCCTAAGCAATTAGGACCCTACAAAACCCTTGACAGATCTTTAAGTTTAAGGCAATTTGCGCCATCTATGTCTATGTACGCAGTAATCGAAACAGGTGGAAAACAGTATCGTGTGCAGTCCGGTGATATCTTTCAGGTTGAAAAACTTGAAGGGGACGTCGGAAGCCCTCTCAAATTTGAGCAGGTGCTTTTCCTAAGTAAGGCGGATGCGGATAACGCACAAATTACTTTAGGAAAACCGTATGTAAGCGGTGCGGCTGTTCAGGGAGAAATCGTCGGTCAAGGGCGCGGGGAGAAAATCCTCATCGTCAAGATGAAGCGACGTAAACAATACCGAAGGACCCAGGGCCATCGCCAGGAGTATACCCAGGTATTGGTTACTGAAGTAGCCAACGGCTCTGAAAAGTTTGCTCTCAGTGCAGAAGACAAGAAAGCTACACTGAGCAAGTTCCAATCCCATTTGAAAGCCAAAGGCGAAGCGCATACCGCTCCAATCTTGGGCTCTCGTAAACGATTGGCTGCTGCAAAAGCTAAGTTAGCTCAAAAAGTTTAGTAATAAAGAACTCGGGCAGGTCCATTGGGGCCTGACTGAATCAGACGCTCATGGATAATGGGCTACTGATTGAAAGATGATACTGTATACAGGCGTACGACTGCTTTAGGTGGTTGTATCTGTGATTGAATAAGGAATTTAAGTCATGGCACATAAAAAAGCGGGTGGTAGCTCAAGAAACGGTCGCGATAGTAATCCTAAAATGCGCGGCGTAAAACGTTTTGGTGGACAGAAAGTCAATTGTGGCGAAATTCTTGTTCGACAGGTTGGAACTAAATTTCATCCAGGTCGCAATGTTGGACTTGGCCGTGATTTCACTCTCTACGCTTTGATTCCTGGCGTTGTTACTTTCGAACAGTATGATCGTAACCGCAAACAAGTTTCGGTTTATCCAGCATCGGCGCCAGCAGCTTAATTGCCCGTATTTGATAGGAGCGCCTAATATTGACTCATCTTTCCCAGGAAAGCGTAGCTTTACCAAGCTAACGTTGTTTCCGATGAGTTCGCTTGCCACAAATCATGGCAATGAATGTGAATTGAGTAGTTAGGTTTCGCTCGTATGCGTTTTATAGATGAAGCAAAAATTCGTATTTTTGGTGGCCATGGCGGCCCTGGCTGTGTAAGTTTTCGCCGTGAGGTTTTTGCCCCACGTGGTGGACCCGATGGCGGAGATGGCGGCGCAGGCGGCGAAGTTCGCTTCAAAGCTTCCAGACAGCTCGGCACCCTTCAAGATTTTCGATTCAAAAGAATTTACCAAGCACCTAATGGCATGCACGGCTCCGGCTCCGGCAAAGCAGGCAGAGACGGCGAAGATATTACTGTCATCATTCCAGTTGGAACCGTAATCAAGGACACCAACACTGGAGAGATTCTCTTAGATTTTACTGAAGATGGCCAAACCTGGACCGCTTGTAAAGGTGGCAGAGGAGGCAAAGGCAATGCTCACTTCGTTACCTCAACTCATCAAGCGCCTAAATTTGCTCAGCCGGGAGAAGAAGGCCAAAGTTTAGAAATTACCCTCGAATTGAAGCTTTTGGCGGATGTTGGCATTATCGGTTACCCTAATGCCGGCAAGTCTACCTTGATCTCAAGAATCAGTGCTGCTCGTCCAAAGATTGCAGATTATCCTTTTACCACTCTCACACCTAATTTAGGCGTAGTTTCAGTAGCCGAACATTCGTTCGTGGTCGCAGATATTCCTGGTTTGGTCGCAGGCGCACATAAAGGAATTGGCTTAGGACATAAATTTCTTAAGCACATTGAGAGGACACGGCTTTTTGTTCATCTTTTGGATGGCTCAAAGCTCCTTGAAGACGCTACGAATCCTTTTGAGGATAACTTTACAGTGGCTATAGATAACTTCATTCAATGTTATCAGAGCATTCGCAATGAACTTGGCTTGTTTAATGAAAAACTGCTTCATAAGCCTGAAATTGTAGTTCTCAATAAGTTAGATCTTTTAGAATCAGATCCAGAATTGATTGAACGTGCATGCAAAGCCCTTCGCGAAAGAATTGCTTCCATTCGTGGAACCAACCCGCGTAATGGAGAGCCTTTTGTGATTTCTGCAGTATCAGGCTATGGCTTGGATAAGCTGCTTTTTGCCATGGTTTCAGAGTTAAATAGCGAAACTCACTCTGGAGAAGCTACTGCACGCCCCGCAAAGAATTCGGAGATCCTTCCTGATGATTCGGGAATTCGCAGATGACTTTCCAAAAAGTGAATCAACCGCGGTGGAATGAAATCACCGCCGTTTTTGGAGGTCGTTTCGACCCTCCCCACCTTGGACACCGTGAGGCAGTCCGAGGATTATTTAAATTTCCGGCCGTGAAACAAGTTCTTATTATGCCGAGCGGAAGTGCTCCTCATAAGCCTGCCCTTGCAACCTCTGTTCAACGTGCTGAGATGGCAAAACTTGCCTTCAGTGATTTGCCGTTTGATACGCTTCCCGCCGAAATTCAATTTGATTTGAGAGAATTGGATCGAGCGAAACAAAAGCCAGCCCTCCCCACTTATAGTTTTGATACGATCAATGAACTCCACCGTGTCTATTCGCAGCTAGCTTTTGTAATTGGAGCCGATCAATTAGTTGCGTTACCGACTTGGCATCGATTTCCAGAACTCCTCTCCCTCTGCCACTGGATTGTGCTTGAAAGAAAACCAAAAGGGAGCCATTTAGCTCGACAGACTCTTCAAGAGTGGGAAGCAAGCCTGCTAGTTAAAGCGAAGGACTCCCACACCTGGGAATCTAAATCCGGACACCTAATTCAAATTGTTCCAACAGAAGCTAAAGACGTCTCTTCAACCCAGATTCGAGAATCCATTGCTCGAACAGGAGAGCCTCCGGCTGATAGCCTTTTGCCTGGGGTGCTTGCTTATTTAAAAGAACAACGTCTTTATGGAGTCCAAATGTAAACTACACCGGGTTAAAACCCGGAGCTTTTAGAGAATAAAGGCTCTGTTTACCAGAAGACTAACGAGAGGAACGAAAGTTAAATGTTAGTAAACGATAGAGAAGAAATAGACACCGGAGAATGCCGCCTCAGTTTTCCGCTCTGTGGACACCGGCTAATCAGTCCTAAGGTGGTAGTGGACAGTGCTTGTGTTG
>JBDSKY010000164.1:0-7230 GCA_039916675.1 Bdellovibrionia bacterium | reverse complement strand
GCATTTGATCTTCCAATGGTCCTACTTTACCTTCTGGACAAAGATGGCCAATACGTCCGCCTCATGGGAGCTACAGGGTTAGAGAAGGGGTCCAAGGCTTCTCCCGAAACCCTTGATCTCTCTGCATTAACGAAGACTGATTGGCCGCTGGATCGCGCAATTCGGTCGGAAAAAACCGAGCAAGTGGACGATTTTGAAGCAAGATTTGGCCGGATTCCCTGCGGCCCTTATCCAGAAGCTATTCAAAATTCATTGATTCTACCTATTCGAGGCCCTAGACTTGAAAAGCCTTTAGGATTTTTGATTGGTGGAAAAAGCACCCGCCTAGTTCACGATGAAGCATACTCAACTTTTTTTGAAATGCTTGCCGTTTCTACAAGTGCTGCTTTAAATAATGCCCGAGCCATCGAAGAAGAACAAAAAAGAGCTGAAGCGCTATTCCAAAAAACATTAACGGTTCAGACGAAAGAATTACAAACGCAAAACAAGAAATTGGAAGAGACCTCTAAATTCAAATCAAATTTTTTAGCCAATATGAGTCATGAAATCCGTACGCCAATGAGTAGTGTCATTGGCCTTACAAATTTGCTTTTACAGTCAAATTTACCTGCGGAACATAAGCAGTCCCTGGAAATGATCAAAAGCTCCGGAGATGCGCTTTTAACAATTATAAATGACATTCTGGATTTTTCAAAAATAGAGGCCGGTAAACTATCACTAGAAAAAGTGCCTTTCCGTTTGGACGAACTTGTTAACAATGTAATGCAGGTATTTCAAACAGCAAAAGTGCATAAGGTTCCATTGTTGGTCAATATTGAGAAAAATATTCCAAATATCGTAAAATCTGATCCTGTTCGATTAAGGCAGGTAATTACAAATTTAGTTTCAAACGCGATAAAGTTTACTCGTGAAGGCAACGTAACGCTCTCAGTGTCCTGCCTTGGCAGCTCCAAAGAAAGAACTCAACTTAAATTTGAAATTAAAGACACCGGAATTGGGGTTTCCCCTGAGAAAATTCCACTACTTTTTAATTCGTATGAACAAGCAGATGAATCAACATCCCGGAAATACGGTGGCACCGGCCTGGGCCTCTCAATTGCAAAAAGTTTAGCCGAATTGATGGGAGGAAAAATCGGTGTCGAAAGTGTGTTAGGAAAAGGCTCCAATTTCTGGTTTACCGTAGATTTTGAGATAAGCGATGAGAAGGAAATAGCGCACTCCACCCCTGCCCGAGAAGTAAGTAATTCTCAACCGAAATATCGACATATTTTGCTTGCTGACGACAATGAGATCAATCAGCTAGTTACACTAAGAATGCTGAAAAAGCTCGGTTATAGCTGCACAGTCGCGGCAAACGGTAGACAAGTATTGGATGCGGTCTTTAGCATGCCCTATGACCTGATTTTAATGGACTGCCAAATGCCAGAGATGGATGGGTATGCTGCGACTGCTTCTATTCGAAAGCTTGAAAACGTAAATTACGGGAAAATTCCCATCATAGCCTTGACTGCAAATGCTATGCAGCAGGATAAAGACAAATGCTTCGCAACAGGGATGGACGACTTTATCTCCAAACCCATAGGTATAACTACCTTATCTCAAAAGGTCTCCCACTGGTTGTCGCAAGAGCCACCTCCCAGTTTTAAGCTTGAAAACAAAGTTGCTCCTAAAGTTAATCCAGCTGAGGTCGCCCCGCTAAATTTGTCTGCCTTGTCCGCACTGTGGTCTCTTGAAAAGGAGAACGGTGGAGCTGGGATCGTAGACCAATTAGTCACCTATTTCAAAACCAATGCACCCGCGTATATCGCAAAACTACAGGCAGCATTACTTGAAGGAAATTCTACGGCAATTGCTACCGAAGCGCATAATTTAAAGACAAGCAGTATATTTCTTGGAGCTCATCGCATAAGAGATTGCTGCAATAAACTCGAAGCATTGGCCGGAGAAGATAAGCTGACTCAAATGGCTGCCGTCGTCGATGAACTAGAGACTGAGTATAAAACGGTTATACCTTGTCTTGAACTTGAGGAACAGAAGCACGGAAAGCAGAAGGCCAGTTAGTCTCCACCCGAACAGTCAAGTTAGCCTCCACCCAGACAGTCAATAAGCCTAAAATTTTCGCAATGAGTGAAAAAAACCCCATAAGGTGGGGGGCCTTCGGGCTGTATTTTCACTCATTCAGAAAAATCACGTTTACCCTACCGCTGAGGATTTGCCCTTTCTCAAACCTTTGCCACTTCCAATTTTACTCCGCCTTACTTTACGGTGAAACAACTCACGTTGAAGTAAGGCAAATCCTAAATTGGCACAGATGCCAAATTTTAATCGCTTTGCAGCTTCCCAAATCAGCTCTTGCGCAAAAAGTCTGGCCTGATGAGTTCTCATCTTTAGCCCTCGTACTTTTTCAGGACTAAGCGAATTACGTTCAAAGGTGTTATAGCTTGAAAGTTTACCTAAAATATCAAGTGCCACCATTGTTCGGACGCACTTTTCACATTCTCCACAATTCTTGAGTCCTATGTCTTGAATCCAACACACCCGTAAACGCGAGTAGCTTTCAGGAAAATTAGAAATTAGATTTAGTTTGCTTACGCGGTTAGATTCATCTCCATGATGGACGAACTTCAATGATTCAGTTGAAAGCAGATGATCTAAGGACGGGTGTGTCCCCCATTTTGGATAGGAGGTCGCAGTATAACTTGACGGAATGTTAAACTGCCCCCATGAATCTTTAAAAAAAAGCGCGGATGCTGCAAGCGCTTGGCCGTGAGCATTAGTCCAATCCACGGCATTTACAAAACTTCGGACATTCGTACTTCCTACCACGAAATTAATTCTTAACTTTTTCATCATTGCCGCATACGAGGTTGTTAAATCCGAAATAGATTCGGTCAAATGGAGGGGCATATCAAACCCCGCCATAAATAGAGTATGACTCACTCCACCCCGTTTCAACAAAGTGAGCAGCGTATAAAACGAATCCACGCCCCCTGAGAAAGCACAAGAGGCTAGATTATTGTTATTCTGCGAATCATTCCTCAAGGAGGTTGGTTGAATTTCTACTTCATGAAAAACATCGGGGTACCAAGAATTATAAATCTGCTGGTACTCTTTTAAACCTTGAAATAATTTTCGAGACAATGATCCTTGCAAAACAATTGGCTCTCGATTCTTCATAGCGAGGAGCACGAGTGCCACTGCAAATGGGTCTATATCCCGGGAAATATGGGCCTGATATTGAATAGGAAAACGAAACCAAAGTTCGTTCGGTTGACCTCTCTTTTTTTTGCCAGCCAATTCGACGTGCACAGAAAGCTGAGTTTCGGCTCCTATCTGGGTCTGAATCGGCGAATGAATAATCATAAATTTCTCTTTCCTGCGATCATACGGTAAATGCGGGTCGTTCAAAATGCAATGCATCAGACGATGGGTACCCGGAAATTATTCGAAATTATCTAGACCAAAAACTTTACAGAACTCTTCGAATCTGTTTATCTCAACCACGGGGAATGGTCCGAAGAAAGGACCTGTTTTTGTTTTCCTTTGGCTTTCCGAAAAATCAAGGACTTTACGACTCTCGCTTTGAAAAAGATAGTTGCGGTATTGGGATGGTGGCTCATCTCAAGGGCCTAAAGTCACACGATATTGTAAAAGATGCGCTCGAAGTACTCATGCGCCAACATCACCGAGGTGCCCAGGGGGTTGACCCCAACACGGGAGACGGCGCTGGAATTCTACTTCAAATTCCGCACGACTTTTTTTCCGAACTCTTGGGAAGAGATGGAATTAAACTTCCTCAGCCCGGCACCTATGGCGTGGGCATGGTGTTTTTACCTTCTAACTCGGGACAACGGAAAAAATTGCAAAACATTTTTGAATCCTTCATTTTCTCAGAAGGAGCTTCACTACTCGGTTGGCGTGAAGTCGAAGTGAACAGCTCTGTATTGGGCGACAGCGCACGGTCGACCCAACCTAAAATATACCAAATTTTTATTTCTTCTTTGGATTCTGATCAGCAGAGTTTGGAACGTCGCCTGTACTTAATTCGTAAACAGGTCGAGAAAGCTGTCCTTCTTTCTCAATTAGACAGCCGCGGTCAGTTTTGTATTCCCAGTCTTTCTACTCAAACAATCGTATATAAGGGTCTTCTGCTTCCCTGCCAGGTTGGCGAGTTTTACCAAGATTTGAAAGACCCCCTTTTTACTAGCGCTCTCGCTATCGTGCATTCTCGTTTTAGTACCAATACTTTTCCCACTTGGTCATTAGCTCATCCCTATCGCTATCTCTGCCATAATGGTGAAATCAATACTGTCAAAGGGAATGTAAATTGGATGAAGGCCCGTCAAGGAAGCCTTCTTCCTAGGGACGAAACTAAAGACGACGACTTAAAGAAAATCTATCCAATTATAACGGAAAATCAAAGTGATTCAGCCTGCCTGGATAATGCACTAGAATTTCTTGTTCAAAATGGACGATCGTTAGCCCACTCCATGATGATGCTCATGCCGGAACCTTGGGCCCCAGGCTTACCCATGAATGATGATCTCCGTGGGTTCTATGAGTTTCATTCCAGCATAATGGAACCTTGGGATGGTCCGGCTGCGGTTTGTTTTACTGATGGAACTGTGGTCGGAACTATTTCGGATCGGAATGGTCTTAGACCCTGCCGTTACCAAGTTACTACCGACGACAAAGTAATTCTAGCCTCCGAGGCCGGAGTTCTTCCTCTGGATACCTCTCTTATCCGAGAAAAAGGTCGACTCGGACCAGGACAAATTTTCCTGGTTGATACAGGCAAAGGCTGCATTATCAATAATGCTGAGGCCAAAGCTGAAATTTCCAAACAGAAATCTTATGCTGACTGGGCTAGACACGGACGCATTTCACTCGATGAAATCCCTACTCCTCCAGTTTCACTCGAAAACGAGCGATCACTTACCCTGCCTCAACTGCAGCGGCTCTCCGGACTTGCCCGCGAAGAAATTAAAAGAATTCTGTTACCCATGGCTCTAAAGGGAGAAGAACCCACATCATCGATGGGAAATGACATTCCCCTTGCAGTATTGTCTTCACGCCCGCAGCTTCTGTTTAATTACTTCCGCCAGATGTTCGCACAAGTTACGAATCCTCCCATTGATCCTATTCGGGAGCGATTAGTAATGTCACTTGAAGTTCGACTGGGGCCTAAACACCCTCTCCTGTCTGAAGAAAGAGACCCGTTTAAAAATATTATTCTTAATTCTCCCGTTCTTTCCTCCTTAGATATCGGAAAAATCCGACTTTATTCAAATCCGGAGTTTAGAATAAAAACTGTGCCCGCAATCTTTGAATCGCGAACGGGGGAAAATCAGAATACAGCCAGAACCTTGCTCCGTGGTCTCTCTATACTTTGCCGATCTGCTAAGACAGCGATCGAAGCAGGCTGCAAAATTTTAATTATAAGTGACCGAGAGATAGACGCAAACTGGGCACCTATTCCCAGTCTCTTGGCAGTTTCCACTTTGCATCAATATTTAATTCGAAAGGCGCTTCGAACTCAAGTCAGTTTAATTGTGGAATCAAGCGAACCTTGGAGCACACATCATTTTGGCTGCTTATTGGGGTATGGTGCTGAGGCCATTCATCCCTACGTTGCACTTGAGAGCGTACAGGAGCTCGGTCCAAAAGCAACTGAGGCCAATTACCTTCAAGCGGTGAATAAGGCCTTCTCAAGATCTTCTCAAAAATGGGAATTTCCACGGTTCAATCTTATTGCGGTGCCCAAATTTTTGAAATTATTGGCTTAAATGGTAACCTTGTAAAAAATCACTTTACAGGAACGGCTTCTCGCATCGAAGGAATGGGGTTCAGGGAACTTGCCAATGAAAGTCTCCTCCAACATCGATCTGCAATCCATTATTCTGCCCCAGATCTTTCTTCAGAAATTCACGGAAACATCCACTTTCGAAGTCAGGGGGAACAACACTATTGGAATCCTGACACTATCACGAAGCTCCAGCAGGCTACCCGTCTGAATGACGCCAAAACCTTTCAGGATTTCTCAGACCTGGTGAATTCTGAAAACCATGAAACTACTCTCCGTGGACTTTTAGCATTCAATTTGTCCACTACTCCTGTTCCCCTCGAAGAAGTAGAGTCAGTCCAAAACATCGTAAAACGATTTACTACAGGGGCGATGTCGTTCGGCGCATTAGGCAAGGAAGCGCATGAGACACTTGCCATTGCGATGAACCGAATGGGTGCGAAAAGTAATTCAGGTGAAGGCGGCGAAGACCAGATAAGATTCGGCGTCCTTGCCGATGGAGACTCCAAAAACAGTGCTATCAAACAAGTCGCTTCGGCACGGTTTGGGGTGACAGCTCATTACTTAGTGAACGCTAAAGAACTTCAAATCAAAATGGCACAAGGAGCTAAGCCGGGGGAAGGTGGACAACTCCCAGGCGACAAAGTAGATAAAGCAATCGCCCAAATGAGACATTCTACCCCCGGCGTCCAGCTCATCTCTCCCCCACCCCACCATGACATTTACTCCATTGAGGACCTTGCACAACTTATCTTTGATTTGAAGAATGTGAATGATCAGGCCGATGTATCCGTCAAACTCGTAGCGGAAGCAGGCGTGGGCACTATTGCTGCCGGAGTTGCCAAGGCTTATGCAGATAAAATTTTGATCAGCGGGGATTCCGGTGGAACTGGAGCCTCCCCTCTTTCTTCAATTAAACATGCAGGTAGCCCCTGGGAACTCGGGCTTGCAGAGACCCATCAAACCTTGGTTTTGAATGGTCTGCGAAATCGCGTCCGAATTGAAACCGACGGCCAATTAAAGACCGGACGCGATGTCGTGATTGCCGCTATTTTAGGAGCAGAGGAATTTGGATTTTCCACTGCCCCTCTCATTGTTGAAGGCTGCATTATGATGCGGAAATGCCACCTGAATACTTGTCCTGTGGGGATTGCCACGCAAGATCCCGGACTCCGAGCGAAATTTACCGGTCGACCTGAGCATGTTATTAATTATTTCTTTTTTGTTGCAGAGGAAGTGAGATCCCTCATGTCTAAATTAGGAGTTAGGACCATGAATGATCTAATCGGCAGTGTAGAATTGCTCCGGAAGGTCTCTGCATCAAGAAAAAAGGCAAAGGATATCGATGTATCAGCCCTTCTCGCTAAACCAGAAATAACATTCAAGCATGATAAGAGGCCCGAGACTAAAATCTCCAGATTAGATCT
>JBDSKY010000163.1:0-10187 GCA_039916675.1 Bdellovibrionia bacterium | reverse complement strand
CAGTCAAGAATTTACACTTTACAAAAAGACCGATTTTATGCTAGTTCCTGTCCGCAATACAAAGTGAATATCATTAATTATTAAGATAAATTCTTTAGGTAAAAATCATGGCAGGAAAAACGGCAGTAAAAGATAAGAAATCCGGAATCGTTAAGAAGCACGCGCGCAGCGCAAGCGACACGGGGTCACCCGAAGTCCAAGTTGCTCTTCTCACCAATCACATTAATGAGCTCAACGAGCATTTCAAAGGTCATCCAAAAGACCATCATTCAAAAAGAGGTCTATTAAAAATGGTCGGCCAAAGACGCCGCCTTTTGACCTACTTAAAAACTTCAGACCACAAGCGATATTTTTCGCTTATTCAGACTCTCGAACTAAGAAAATAATTTCGCGCAATTTCAGCGAAATATTAGTTTTAATAGAACTAATTCTCTTAGTTTGATTCATATTAGTAGAGCTAAACTCTATTAAAATGAGAGAGACTCATTAGAGTCCAAACATTATTCTTAACCCCTAGGAGGGTAGTATGATTCATCGTGTATCTTGTGAGATGGGCGGCAAGACGCTTTCCATCGAAACAGGCAAGCTTGCGAAACAGGCGGACGGTTCAGTACTCGTCAGTTATGGCGACACCCGTGTTCTTGTTACAGCTTGCTCAAGTAAAGAGCCCCGTGCGAACATTGATTTCTTCCCATTAACTGTAGAGTTTTCGGAAAAATTTTACGCTGCTGGTAAAATACCTGGCAGTTTTCATAAAAGAGAAGGCCGACCTACAACGGAAGCCACTCTTTCTGCTCGAATGCTCGATCGTCCGATTCGCCCTCTTTTCCCAGAAGGTTATTTTCACGATACGCAAGTCGTAGTATCCGTCCTTTCCGTAGATATGGAAGCAGACGTAGATGTTGCGGCAGCCGTTGGAGCTTCAGCCGCTCTTCATATTTCTGATATCCCTTTCAGTAGCCCAACTGCTGCTTGCAGAATGGGCCGAGTTGATGGCAAATTTGTCGTCAATCCTACTTGGACTCAAATTGACAAAGGCGAAACTGACCTAGAGATTTTGATTGCTGGTACTAAAAACGCCATCATGATGGTTGAAGGCGGAGCCAGAGAAATTCCAGAAGATCAGGTTTTGGACGCTATCCTAAAAGGACACGCAGAAATTAAGAAAGTCGTCGCAATTGTAGACGAACTTCGAAATCTATGTGGAAAACCAAAACGAAGCTTCACAGCAGCAGTTTTAGACGCTGGCGTTAAATCCAAAGTCGAAGCTTCTGCCAAAGCAGCTCTTGTGACGGCACTTAAAACCAAGGACAAAGGCACTCGCTACGATCTAGTCGGAGCAGCGAAAAAAGCTACTCTTAAAGAACTAGTCCCTGCTGCTTTAGTCGAATCTAAGCCAAAAGATGCTGAAAAACTAACAAACGACGTTAAGTCTGCCTTTGAACTTCTTCAGTATAATTTGATGAGAGAAATGATTTTGACCGAAAAAACCCGAATTGATGGTCGTAATATGACCACCGTTCGTCCTATTTCCGTCGAAGCAAGTATCTTGCCTAGAACTCATGGAAGTGCCTTATTTACTCGTGGAGAAACTCAAGTTCTTTCCACAGTGACCTTAGGAACATCGGACGATGAACAGATTGTCGATACAATGTTTCAGAACTCCATGCGTAAGTTTTTGCTTCATTACAACTTCCCTCCTTTCAGCGTAGGAGAGACAGGTCGTATGGGCGGTCAAAGTCGACGCGAAATCGGACACGGCGCGCTTGCTGAACGATCCATTAAAGCGATGATGCCTGCTTACGATAAGTTTCCTTATACCGTTCGAATTGTATGTGAAACTTTGGAAAGCAACGGCTCCTCATCGATGGGCTCTGTTTGTAGCGCATCAATGGCTTTGATGGACGCTGGCGCACCTTTCACTAAACCAGTTGCAGGTATTGCAATGGGTTTAATCAAGGAAGGCGATCGTGTTTCGATTCTTACTGATATCTTGGGCGACGAAGATCATCTCGGCGACATGGATTTCAAAGTAGCAGGAACTCGCGATGGCATTACCGGCATTCAAATGGACATCAAAATTGAAGGTGTAGATGAGCAGATTATGCGCACTGCACTAGCTCAAGCTCGAGAAGGCAGATTGCACATCTTGGGCGAAATGGCCAAAGCGATTGAAAGTCCACGAACAGAAATGTCTAAATTCGCTCCTAGAATTACGACTATTTCTGTACCGACTGACAAAATTCGCGAAGTCATTGGCTCCGGCGGCAAAGTGATCAAAGACATCATTGCTCAAACCGGCTGCAAAATTGACATCAACGATGATGGTAAGATTAACATTGCTTCCAATGATGGTGTCGCAGCTCAAAAAGCAATCGATATGATCAGGAACATTGTTGCAGAAGTTGAAGTGGGCAAGATCTACAAAGGCCTTGTTAAGAAAATCGTGGATTTCGGAGCTTTCATTGGCGTACTTCCGAACCAAGATGGACTTTTACACATCTCTGAAATTGCTCATGAGCGCGTCAACAACGTTCTCGACTTCTTTAAAGAAGGCGACGAAGTTGAAGTTAAGGTTATCGAAGTGGACAAGGCTGGCAAAATTCGCCTTTCTAGAAAAGTCCTCCTAGATCAACCAGAAGGTGGCGCTGCTGGGCAGTCCCGCCCTCCTCGTGCAGAAGGTGATGGACCTCGCCCAGTTGGCGGCGGTGACAAACCCCACTTTAATAAAGGTGGTAGGGGCGGACCCGGCCAACGCGGATAGTGATCTAAAGATATTTCTTTAAAAGAGGCCTTGGTGCAAATTGCATTGGGGCCTTTTTTTTAACTTCCCCGAGTAAGCCCGTCTGCAGCAATAATTAAAACAGATTCCAATTCGCCAAAAGCCCGAAGGTAGTCGTCTTTAGATTTACTCGCCCTCCGGTCTGCACATTTAAATAAGGGTTAAGCATTAATTGGGGAGTCACATCCCAAGTCAAACCCGGTTGCAAATCAGTCCCGTCGTTGATCATATTCCCGAACTTGGCACCGAAAACATGGGCCCCCCGCATCTCGTAAAGAAGGGTAGCTAGCACCGTTGGGGAAACCTGATAATTTATGTGCGGCCCCAAATATAATTCCAAATCATAACCATAACCATGCTTTCCAAAAACGTTACTTCGGACTGCTCCATAAGTTCCTAGACTAAAATGAGAATCGGGAATGGCGAAAGTTGCTACTTCTACAGTTTGGATGCCAAAATATTGATCACTTTGCCTTGAAACTGAGGAAACTCCAAAATAGACTCGAAAGTCCGCATAAAGGTTAAAAGGCCCACTATTAAAGAGTGAATTATCGGAGACCCGGATGAACGGATCTTGAATTACAAGTTTTTGCTGCAAAAAAGGCTGGAGCGTCCCATAGACTGTACCTGTTATAGCCAACCGATCCGATAGATTATAGCCTAGATTGATAAAGTTTCTTAAATTCACTGGCCGATCCGGGTCGGGATCGCCCGATAGATTCGGTTGTGAGCGTGACGGATCCTTTAAGGAAGGACCATAAAAAATCGCCAGAAAGCTGAGATTAAATTTTTGAAGCGAAGGCATTTCTTCGCTGGTCAGCGACGGATCGCTAGAAATCACTGCGCGCTCTTCGGCTACTTGAGCATTTGACGCAGGCGCTATGAAAAATAATATTAGCATAAGTGTCAAAAAAACTGAGATGAGTCGGCAGAAATTGAATAGAAATTTCATTTTTAGGCCCCGACTCTCAAATAAGCAAGTCGCTTGCCAAACACTATTTTTTATACAAATACGCAATACTTGAGCTACACTATATATTGTGAATAAACGACCTTCTACAAAATGGTACGTACAAGAAGATCAGAAAATTAAGGGCCCCTATTCCCCTCAGGAAATCCAGGCACTTTTGAACGAAGGCAAAATTCGCGGCAAATCACTAGTTTCCGGGGGACCTAAGAACAATCACTCCAAAACTGTCAACGATTTGGTTAAACCTTTGGCCGATCCAGTCTATTCATTATTCAATGCGCTACAATTTGCAAAAAACCTCACCGTAACTTTTAGCCGAGAACTAGCTCGGACACCTCTGGTCAGGTATCAATCTAAAATGGGAATGCTTCTCGGGATAGGTTTTGCGCTGCTTGTATCCATGGTTTTTACAATTATTTATTTTAATAGAATCGACTTTGTGAACCCTTTTCAGGGTGCATTGCCAGCTCCATTGATTCGGGTGAAGCCGACACCCAGCGTTAAAGAAAAACCACGTGTGCCTGTCCCTCGTCGTCCCATAGCTGTTCCCATCATCCAAAAACCCGTCGAAACTCCTCCACCAAAACCGGATGAACCCCCACAAACTAACGACGACTACCCTCCGCAACCGACTCCAGAACCCGATTTAGATTCTTACCGAGAGCCCGCCAGCTACGAAGAGGAGAGACCGGTCGACACACCGCCACCTCAACCTGAATTCGGGCAAGAAAATCCTCCCGATCTTCCTCCGCCTGCCATCGATCTGTCTGAATAACTTGACGCAAGTTGAATCCTCAGCTAACCAAGTTGGTCTGACATGAAAAAATCAACGCATAGCGCCTTAAACAGCTTCGTGATCAGCTTTGAAGGAACAGAAGGGTCAGGCAAATCTACTTTAATCCGCGAAGTAGGAGCTCTTCTGAATCAACTAGGGCAACCCTCTATTCAAACACGGGAGCCTGGCGGTAGTATCCTCGCTGAAAAAATCCGAAATCTTATTTTAGAATCTTCGATGAATCCTTGGACTGAGCTTTTCCTTTACGAAGCAGCCCGTGCAGAACATTTAAATCAAACAATTCTCCCGGCTCTGGAACGAGGCGAAATTGTTCTTTGTGATCGCTTTACAGATTCCACGCTCGCCTATCAAGGCCATGCACGAGGTCTCCCGTGGAACCAGATCAAGATTTTAAATAAAATTGCTACGGCCGGGATTCGACCTCGCTTGACAGTATTCTTGGACATTGATCCCGAAGTTGGATTGAGACGTGCCAAAGACCCTAATCGGTTTGAAGCAGAAGGTGTCCATTTTCAACAAAAAGTTCGAAAGGGGTTTTTGAAAGCTCGTGCCGAGAGGCCCAACAGCTGGTTAACACTTCGCTCTGACAAGCTCACTGCGCCTATTTTGGCGAAGAAAGTCGTTAACCATTTAATTACCAAACGGTGGATTAAAAAGCGTGAGTAAAGCCCCTCCAGAAACTGTTATTCAGCATCACGGTAAAACTCTTTTTGGACTCATGAAAGAATGGCAACAGAGACTCCAACTTCCATCAGTTCTTCTTCTCACGGGGCAATCCGGCATTGGAAAAAGATCCATGGTCTATTTCCTAGCTCAATGGATTTTATGCGAGAAGCAAGGGTTTTACAGCTCCAAGAGTGACAAAGCGGCATCCGATAAAGGAACCTCAGAGCCTCGCCCTTGCGGTCAGTGCCCTTCATGCCAAAGAGCACTATCCGGCAATGACGTTCATTTCACAGAAATTTTCGCAGATTCGGACGAAGAGTCTGGTGTGGGTTCTGCAAGCACAGCTTCGAATTCTGGAAATTCTGGTGCCCTTAAAATTGAACAATTTCGTAAATTGAAAGCATCCATGGGATTTGGTGCTACAGAGGGACGCTCTAAAATCATTCTGATCCCGGCTGCAGATAGGATGACATTACAGGCCGCAAACTCAGTCCTCAAGCTTTTGGAGGAAACCCCACCGGGGTGGATTTTTTTCCTAACAGCAAACGATCCCACTCTTCTCTTACCCACAGTAGCTTCCCGTTGCCAAATATTTCGCCTAAAGCCTTTCTCAACAGATGAACTTGAGGAGCTATTAAAGCAGGCCGATGTGGATTCACAGAGAATAAAAATTTGTGCCGTTCTTGCCCAAGGAAGCTGGGATCGTGCTCTCAGCCTTGCAAAAGACGAAACATGGGAACAAAGAAAAGCTTTATTCCAATTTTTAAAAGCTCCTTCGAGTAATATACACGCACTAGTAGACTGGGCATCCATGCAGCCATCTCATTTTGACACCCTCATTGACTTGCTGGAGCAGTTAACGGCAGACTTGATTCGGTGGACGACCAGCTCTTCTATTTCTCAACCTGAGTCTTACCCTTGGATTCAGTCGGATGGTGCAGAAGCACTCGCCTTCCATGCGAGAGAGTTTGGCCGAAAACATGGGGGAATTGATATGGCAAGAGCAGCTTGGATTCGTCACGCTGAAAGGTTGGCCCAAGCAAGATTGAAATCTTCCCTCCCTTTAAATAAAAAACTTCTGATTCAAGACGTTCTCCTTCCATGGATGGAGAGCAATCGATGATTTCTTTTCATAATTTAAGTAAACACTTTCAAAATAACTGGGTTTTTCAGGACATTTCCCTTGAAGTCACTTCAGGCGAGTCTGTTGTATTAATCGGTCCGTCCGGTACTGGAAAAAGCGTCCTTCTTAAAATCATTGCCGGACTTTTGAAGGCAGATCAAGGGACGGTGAAATTAGGGAGCACCAATATTGGAATGCTATTTCAAAAGAATGCTCTGTTTGATTCATTCACTATTGAAGAAAATCTTCTATTCCCTCTACGAGAACGGAAGGGACTGATTGGACGCGAAGCGAAAAAAAAATCTGCGCATTTCTTGGCTGAAGTGGGGCTAACAGGAACTGAAGATCTCTACCCCGACGAAATCTCCGGCGGTATGCAAAAGCGCCTGGGAATAGCAAGAGCTCTCATTGTTGAGCCTGAGATCATCCTATATGATGAACCCACCGCTGGGCTCGATCCCATTACCTCCCGGACGATTGCGGATTTAATTCAGAAATTGAAATCTGAATGCGGCACCACAGTTTTAACCGTCACCAATGACATCAAACGCGCCTATCAACTTGCGGACAGAATTTGTCTTTTAGCATTAGGGAAGTTAACTCCTGGTGCGTCCCCTGTGGAGATCCAGAATACAACGGACCCCGCCATTCGGCAGTTCATCTACGGCCTGAGAAAAGGCCCTCTTGCATCGGGGCTGGTATGAGCATTCGATTTGAGTCAGTAACAAAATCGTTTGGCTCCAAAACGGTTTTGCGAAATGTGAGTTTTGAAGTTTCTCAGGGAGAAATCCTTTTTGTTTTGGGAAAAAGCGGAGTGGGCAAATCCGTCACTTTAAAACACATCGTCGGCGTGCTTAAACCTGATGCCGGAAAAATTTATGTCGACGGTCAAGATGTCACTCTTGCTTCACAAACTAAGCTTTCGGATATCCGTAGAAAATGTGGGATGGTGTTTCAGCACCCGGCACTACTAGACTCGCTCAATGTTCTTGAAAACGTAGCATTCGGACTACGTTCCTCTCACTATACAAAAAATCGACTGGCTCCTCTCTCTGAAGAAGAAATTCGGGAAACAGTGATTGAAAAATTGGCACTGGTCAATTTAGGGTCCGAAATCTTGCATAAAATGCCCCCCGAAATCTCTTACGGTATGCAAAAAAGAGTATCCCTGGCTCGAACCCTGGCACCTAACCCGAGTTATCTTCTCTTCGATGAACCCACCACCGGGCTGGACCCCATTACTACCAACTTTGTTAATGACTTGATATTTGACCTGTCCCGGGAACTTAAAGTCACAAGTGTAGTAGTGTCGCACGACATGGCGTGCGCGCTTAAGATAGCAGATAATATTTTGGTATTGGATCAGGCCCGCATCATAAGCCATGGTCCCATACCAGAGATCATTAAGTCCCCGGAACCTTTGATCCAAAGCTTTTTGGCGGAAATGACTGAGCTCATTGCCCCGAAGGAAAGACCAGGTGATCTAACGTGAGACAGCTTCTGCAAAGAGCCGGACATAAAGCCTTGCACGAGGTTGGAGATATCGCCATCTTCGCTGGAAAAGTTTTTAAGACGATACTATCCACTCGCGGCAATTTGAATCCTACCCTCGGGCAAGTAGCTTCGATTTCTCTTCGTTCACTCTCAACAGTAGCTTTTGCCGGAATTTTCGTTGGCGCTATCCTAGTTCTTCAGTTTAATGTAATTTTGGCCAAATACGGCGCTCAATCTTTCTTGGGCGGACTCAATACTTCAGCGTTGGTGCGTTCCGTAGGGCCTCTTATAATATCTTTCTTACTCGCCGGCAAAATTGGCGCTTATACCGCGGCCGAACTTGGCACGATGAGAGTAACTGAACAAATCGATGCGATCGAATGTCTCGGCACAAATCCAATCCAATACCTAATTATTCCAAGATTCTTTGGTATCGTAATTTCGAGCGTAATTCTGCTTGCCCTTGGATTGTTAATCAGCGTGGCAGGGTCCATGGTGGTTGCAAACTATGCAGCGGGAATCAACTTCCTTGAGTTCGCATCCAGTATTCCTAAGTTTATTTCCATTGGGACCTTTTTTGGTGGGATGTTCAAATCCATTACTTACGGAACCATTGTTGCTTTAGTCGCTTGCCATAAGGGTTATTCCGCATCGGGAGGCGCCAGAGGAGTAGGAAAAGCCGTCACAATGGCAGCAGTTTATACTAATCTGTATATTGTCATTGCAAATTATCTTACGAGCGAGATCATTCAATTGGTGGAAACCTGGAGTAAATACTTTCATTTCTTTTCAGAGGGTGGGATATGAGCATACAATTGGCCACTCCTAAACCTTCTTGGCATGACTTCTGGCATGACTTACTTCACAAACTCGGAAGCCCCCTTCATGACATTGCCTCTACCTGGTGGGGAATTTCTATTCTTTTGGGGCAGACCTTTGCTCGACTTCCTCGTCCCTCGTGCTGGAGGAGGGAAGAGATTTCCCAAGCGATTGTATCCTCTGGAATTGGGAGTTTGCCGATCGTTGTAATCTCAACGGCGTTTGCCGGAATTGTCATTACGAATGAGATTGCCTGGCATATGGACACAGCACTTCACACGGTTGCTATGATTCCGGGTTTTACCGGGCAATTTATTCTTAGAGAATTGGGCATAGCCATACCAGCGCTCTTGCTTGTATCCAAAGTAGGCGCGGCCACCACTGCAGAGATTGGCAGTATGAAGGTCACTGAGCAAATTGATGCTCTAAAACTCTTGGGAATCGACCCCATCACATATTTGGTTTTTCCCAGATTTGTTGCTTCCATGATTTCAGGTGCGTGTCTGACGTTGATCTCAATCGCAGTTACGCTTATTTGCGCAGTAGGAATGGCCGTGCTTCGATATAATTTTTCGATCCTCGAATACCTAAATGCGCTCAGGCACTTTATCGGAATGGGTGATGTGTTTTGTGCAATTGTTAAGGGGACTGTTTTTGGAGCGATTATCCCGGTGATTGCCTGTGGGTACGGGCTTCAATGCAAGGGTGGAGCCGAAGGAGTGGGAACGGCCACGACTAATTCTGTAGTAAGTGCAACCATTACCGTTATTTTATTAGATTTTATACTGACGTATCTCTTTACGTCCGTACTTTAGGAAATGTGAAAGGAAGTATTTGTGAAACTCTCGAACGAAGCAAAAGTAGGCGGATTGATCCTCAGTACATTAATTATAGGCTTTGCTTTTGCGTGGGTTGTAGGAATTCAAAGCCCATTTAGCCCATCTCTCAATTTTTATATAACGTATGACTTTGCGGGCGGTATCGAAGTAGGCTCACCGGTGCGCCTCTCTGGGATAAAAGTTGGAAAAGTTGAAAAAATCGAATTCTTCTCTCCTGTAGAACCCTCTCTAGTTGGTATTAGGGAGGCAGGAAGCGACGAAATAGAGAACGGTAAGGTCATCGTTCCCCTCAAAGTCAAGATTTCGGTAAGCAAAGACGCCGCGGTCGGTGTCCGCAAAGACAGTCGATTCTACATCAATCTCGCCGGTATTATCGGGGAGCGTTATATTGAAATTACGCCTGGTCATTTGCGTACCCCTCAAATCCAAACGGGTGATATTGTCTCTGGGGTAAACCCTCCAAGAATTGACCAGCTCATTTCTCAAAGCTTTGACTTGGCAGGAAAGATAAAAGACATTATCGACGAGAACAAAGGAGACATTACCCGCTCTATCGAACTTCTCTACAAATTGAGTGGTAACCTTAATAAGACTTTGAGCTGGGTAGATAAAAGCGCTATCTTTAAAACTGATCTTTCTAAGCTAGTGGAAAATTTGATTTCGATCACCTCTAACGTACGAAAAGTAACTGACCAGTT
>JBDSKY010000162.1:0-2695 GCA_039916675.1 Bdellovibrionia bacterium | reverse complement strand
GGCGACTGGGAAGGCAAAGGTAGCCTTGCGCCCGTCGCTAATATTGAGTCAGTTTCGCTCAGTGGACTCAACTTACCTTTGAACCGTTTTTTGCTGAAAGATACTGAATTTTTTACTCCTCCGGACTACCTGGCAACTTGCTGTGATGGAGTGCTGGGACTTGATTTCCTCAAGCTATTTCCTATGGAATTTCAATCTACCTCTCCACCAGAGGTAAAAGTCTGGCCAGTCGAAAACTTCAGAGGTCCCATTGATAGCAAATGGGTCGAGGTGGGTGAAATTCAACCCCAAAACCTACCTGCTCGAGGCAACTTTATATTTGATCTTCCCCATGGAAGGATCTGGTTTCCTCCCTCGTCCGAGGAGAAACAAACTCCTAAGGTGAATCAATCTGGCCTTGAATTGCAATATAGCCTCAACAAAGGTGAAAGAATTCTGAGAGTCAAAAAGATTCGCCCCCGTTCGAAGGCTTCCCAACAACTCTTCAAATCGGGATTAAAGATTGGCACCCAAATTACCCAAATTGACTCAAAGCCAGTTGAAGAGCTTGACCTTACAGAAGTAAATCAACGCCTCGCAGGACACTATGGCGAGGTTGTAAGCCTGCAATGGAAAACGCCTAAGGGCCTTAAAATGGCTCCTTTAAATCTCTCTGATAACTAAGCCTATATCGCCTTAAAGGTTACTGTGGGCTAACCTCACTCATTAGATATTAAGGCCCACAAGACAAAAAAAAGGGGAGGGGTTTCCCCCTCCCCTCTCTTTAATTTCCTAACAGCTTTACTTCTTTTCTAACTCTTCATCGATAATTTCAGAGAAAGACTCGATCGGTACTGCACCACTTACAAGCTGCCCATTGACAAAGAATGTAGGTGTTGATTTTACGCCAATCTTTTCTCCGTACTCGACGTCTTTTTGAACGGCATCAGCAAACTTTTTGCCATCAAGACATTCATTGAACTTCTTAACGTCGGCGCCAGAATCCTTAGCATATTTTTCCAAACTTGCCTTGTCTAGCTTATCTTGATTCTTGAATGCGAGATCATGGAATTTCCAAAACTTATCAGCGCTCTGGTCATTTACACACATAGAAGCTTCAGATGCGGGACGGGCATCCTTGTGCATAGGAAGTGGGAACTGTCTGAAAGTTAATTTGATCTTACCGCCGTATTTCTTTTTCAAAAGATCTACAGTCTCAGCAGCGCGAGAGCAGAATGGGCATTGAAAATCAGAAAACTCGACCACATTGACGGTGGCATCCGCTTTACCAAAGCTTGGGCCAGTTCCAGGCAATACTTCAACCTGCATTTTTGGCTTATTGAAATAAAGTTCAACTGGATTTGACTTGGTTAGCTTAGCTACATAGTCATTCAACATTCCCTGCTTTTTGATGGTCTGAAGATAAGACATAATCCGCTCTTTAATTTGGGGATTCATCTGACTTTCAGGAATGTGTCTGTCGATGACAAATTGCTTGAAATCCTTGTCACTAATCTTAACTTCACCTGCAGTAACTTTTTTTGTAATAAAGTCATCGAGGCTCATATTTGATTTCTTGGCTTCGCCGCCCACAAGCTTTTCAACCATCAGCTTATTGATGCGATCCATCTTAAGCTCATATTCACGTTTCTTAAGCTCAAAGAAATCCATCTTGTCATCGCCGATAAGCTTATCTTCGGTGATTTCTTCACCGCCGATTTTAGCGACAACTCCGTCTTTGGGAGGATTCTTATGTACAAAATTAGGCTTCGCTTTTGCCGAATCCGTACAAGCAGTGATCACAATCAAAGACGCAGTTACAGCGACTCCAGTACTAACAAACCAAGAGAAATATTTTTTTCGGAATTCTACGTTACTCACACTCATCTCCTCCATCTCCGTCACAATGCGGAGAATAAGTTTTGGAACAGTTCAACCAGCTCACAATCGTAGTTCGCCCTGAAGCCAGATGCAACGCAAATTTACCAATTTTTTAGCTAAATAGAACGAAGCAAATCGTGAAGCCGCAACAAACCATGACATTTATTAAATTCATCTACAACCGGTAAGACACTAATTTGGCTCGGCCGATCTTCCATTAGTTTCAGCGCCACGTGGGCCATCATTTCGGAGCTGGCTGTTACCGGGTTCTCGGTCATCACATCTTCTGCTCTCATACTGAAGAATTTTTCTCTATGCTGAAGCGCACGGCGGAGATCTCCGTCCGTAATAATTCCCAAAAGTTTATCGTGTTCGACGATTAGGACCGCGCCTAGCTTTTTTTCAGTCGAAGTTACAATTACAGTTTCCATTGAAGCGCCGGGACTCAAGAGTGGAAGCCCTTCGCCACTCTGCATTAAATCCTGAACTTTCAAATGTAGTCTTTTGCCAAGAGCCCCCCCAGGATGGTTTTGGGCAAAAGATTTCTCATCAAAACCTCTCAGCTGCATCAAAGTAATAGCAATGGCATCCCCTAAAGCAAGAGCAAGCGTGGTACTAGTCGTGGGCGCTAAACCGTGTGGGCAAGCTTCATTTTCAACTTCAGCATCGATCCAAGCATCACAGCTACTTGCTAATCTAGAATTGAGATTTCCCCCCATAGCCACAATGGCTACACCTCGATTTCGTAAAGAGGGAAGAAGGCGCACTACTTCATCGGTATTGCCGGTATTGCTAAGAGCCAGTATTACGTCATTAGGCTGAATTATCCCCAAAT
>JBDSKY010000161.1:0-11463 GCA_039916675.1 Bdellovibrionia bacterium | reverse complement strand
AATAGATGAATTAAGGACCATCCTACTTCAAACAACCTATCTAATAATTGTTGGAGTATTGGTCTCCCTGCAGTTGATCGAACTTACTCGTAAGATCCGACCACCTAAGTTTCTTCGCAGGGCATGGGGGTATCGGGAACTGCTTCTAAATTTTACGTTTGGAACTTTACTAAATAGTTATACTATTTTTTATTTTAAAAGTGCTTCCGCTTTTAGCTCGCTTATCTTTATCGGGATTTTAGTAGTCCTTCTGATTATCAACGAATTTAAAACCTTTGGAAAATCCAAAGTACAAGTTCGTATGGCATTCTTCAGTCTCTGCCTCATTTCTTTCTTAGTATCCCTTGCGCCGACTCTTATGGGATTTATGGGCCCGGTGCCATTCATGACTGCCACCTTTATGTCTATAGCAGTTATAAGTGGGCTCTATCGAATTCTAAAGACCTTGCTTGCAGCTAAACCTACCTTATTGCGAACCCATGTCCTATTTCCTTACTCAGTAGTTCAATTTATTTTTGTGGTTCTTTACTTCATGCACGCCATCCCCCCAGTGCCACTTTCGGTGTCTTATATGGGGATTTATCACAACATAGAAGCAAAACAGGGAGGCTATCACCTCTCCTATACGAGACCCTGGTGGAAATTTTGGCAACACGGTGACCAAACTTTTCAGGCCCGTGCAGGAGACAGCATCTTCTGTTATGTCCAGGTTTTTTCCCCTACGCGCTTTAAAGATCAGATTCAGATTCGGTGGTTATTGTGGAACGAAAAATCTGGGTGGATTCCCTCCAAGGCGATCCCAATGCCGGTATTAGGCGGCAGGGATGATGGCTACCGAGGTATTACAAAAAAGGATGATTATCAGCCTGGTACTTGGCGCGTTCAAATTGAGACCATGGATAGCCAGGAAATTGGTCGAATTGGCTTTACAGTAGAACCTGATGGAAGCACTGGAGACCGAGACCTCCGTACGGTTATCCGGTAACTTTTTCTGCCTTCTCTATTCGAAATTTCTCAAATTGACTACGAGTAGCTTCAATTCCATGGGTCTTTTCCAAACTTTTCAAACCAAAATGAAATCTTGCACACTTATTGTAATAGCTAGCAAACATGAGATTTAATCCAGCCCCTCCCGCTGCACCTACCACAGGGGTAACTTGAGCTAGGAATTTTCTGGTCAATTGAACCTGGAATCTAGTTGAGACCTCAGCCACAAGCCGAATAAGCGCAGGAGCTGATCTACTCTCCAATGCCGCCACAATATCTTTCGCAGTGTTAGCTGCAATAAAGGAAGTAGCAGTCGACAAGAGTTCCCCAAATGCTACCCTGGATGTGTAGTATTCCGATTCCAAGGTATCTGATCTAGGCGATCCACCTCCCATGCTTAAAATATAAAGACAATCTACCTTGGCCTCTGGAGAATTTAAATCCACACCATGCTCTCGCGCTATTTCCGCAATGGACCGCAACATAACTACTGTTGCAATCGGAAGTTCAAGCGGTAGTGCCGCCAAGCCGAAAAATCCTCCAATTCCACCCACCAAGCCTGCAACGCCGGAATGCAATTTCCCCTTCAATTTTGACTTCTTTTGAGCTTCTGACAAATCCGATTTGGATGAATTCGCAGAAACAGTTTTAAGGGAAATTATCAGAGCATGCTCAATCGCTGCTCGTGAAGCACGCGCTAATTGTTTGCGCACCATATCTGGCAATTGTTTTTGAACCATTTCCATCGGTGTGGACATCATGTCCAACCCTTTTATAAACAATCCGGGATTTTCAAAAAACTGGGCCGCTTCACTTAAAAAGTCTAGCTCTTTATCCAAAAATTTCCGTGTTTCCATTTTTTATTTACAAATCCCCAAATTTTTCAAACATCGTATTGCCCCGACTTATCGGGACGATCACCACGTGTCCACCATCTATTTTTGTAATTATGAAAACTATAGCTCACAATCACACATTCAACTATGCTATAGTGAATTTATTTGTAGTACAAGGGACCAGAATCGTTTAATACTTGCTTTAAGAATCATTAAACTAAAGAATCAATCTATGGTGTTTCCTAAGAGAAAAACTTATTTAATAAACCCACGATTTCAAATCGGCTTTATTCTTACAATTACAGGATTTTCATTTACAGTCTTAAGCGTCGTCTATATTTCAATTATGCGATTTTTTGATCACTATACAAAGAGTGGCAAGGCCCTGGGCTTTTCGGACAAACACATTTTTTTTGAATTTATTTTGTCCCAAAAGCACTTTATGAACCGTCTCTTTTTATTCACATCCATTTTTTTGATCATTTTTGAAGTTATCTTCGGCCTGCTCTATTCCCACAGAATATGTGGTCCTCTGCAAAAAATGAAACTATTTCTTGATAATCAGAACCCCGATGATTTTCAGGAATCTTTAACTTTCCGAAAAACCGACTATTTCAGTGAACTAGCTGATTCTTTTAATCGCTTCATGCGTCGAAGGAAATAAATTGAGCGAAACCATAATTAAGGAAGACGATGACCTTTTCAACCACTTTGTTGGAATTTTTTCCTTTATAGGGTTCATAAGCGTGGCAGCTTTGTGGCAAAATTTTATTTCATTTGCAGACCTAGAAGGCATTGCACCCGAAGTTGCCACCTCTTTATCAACAACTCTTTCCACGCCATCCTCGACTATGCAGAAAGGCTCTCATTCGGACCATAAAACAATTCAAGATATGGCCGAATATCTTACTCAGAATCCAGGTACGACCAGCGCACTTTCAACTGGGGTCAAGTCTAATAGCGGAAGCCAATTGTTCGATATCAGTCTAAATAGTTCCACAGAATTTCTGCCTGAAAACAGCGAGAAATTGGCCCACCGCATGATCCAAATTGCAGCCGAGAATCCCACTGAGTTAGCGAGCGAGTTCAAAAAAACCTTCTCCGGGCTGCTTTGGAATCATGCTGAGGAGCGGGGGAGACTTCTCCAACTCGCCAGTTACGTCGCGGATACTCCTTCAGGTGACCAGGTAAAACAAGTCGTTCTTGAACAAGCGGAACTTTTTATTCCTTCTGGAAATAGTACTGATTCAACTTTTGGGAAGGATGCCTTTCAAGCCTATCTAGATATGGAAAAGGACCCTGTAAAAAGAAAGCAAGGAGCAAGCCGTATCACTTCAACCTTTGTCGAATCTGATTCGCCTTAGGTCTTGCCGCAGTAAACATTTTGGGCAATGGATTTTAAGGTAGTGGATTCATTTGAGCTTGGGTTTTGCAGCCAGTTGGCATTAAAATCGGGCCAACATGCAGTTCCCCACGCCATGGGACAATTTCCCCACCCGCCCACCGTAGTATTCTGATCACAATAAAGCTTAGTGTAACAAGAAATAATTCCTGTATTAGGGTACATCAGCGTACTCGATGAGTTAGGAAAGACGTAAGTTCCCTGAAATGTTGCTAACGATACTTTAAAGAAATTCGAGTTCATTGCGGTGATGTGATTTGCACATTCTGCTTTAACATGGTCCGCCTCATTGTCTGAACATCGGAATTTAAACAATGCGCCGTCCCATTCGTTGTGGCAAAGTTTACCACCATCTTTTTTTGAAGGTTGAACTGCGCTAGTACTCGGCGCGTTGCATATACTGGCACCAAAGTCCGCAGCAAACATTTTATTATAAGTTTTCCCACAAGTGCCACCGGAAAATTTACACCCATATACATTATTGATAGTCGGCACTCCTGACCAAACTCCGCCATCTGTTGAACATGCTGCACTATCCGAATTCGTCGATGTAGTAGTGTTGGCAGTAGGATGAGGAGTGGCGTTTGGAACCGGGGACGGAGTCGCTGCTGCGGCGTTATAACAAGCATAGGAAACGCCATTCGTGGTCAAGACAAGCACTGCGCAAGCGAGTCCAGTGCCTACCTGGCAAGTAGTTGCATCTGGATAATAGCCACTGCTCTTACATGGGCTAGAGGAGAGAAGTGCGGCGCTCCCAGTACTCAGGGGACTTGGAGAACTGAAAACAGTTCCATTCATTGCTGGAGCTGGACTTTGCAAACAGCCTGTTTCAAAAATAAGGAATAGCCACGATAGAGTCAAAATTTTGAAATTATTCCTATTGCCCTTGTCTTGGTACGTCTGGAGCAGCATCGTCGATTTTTTGACAGCCGATCCTTTCAGCTATCATTTTCCTTCCTCAGATCGTTTCGACGCACTATCAAGGAAACTTGATTAATTTTCATACAACTTAATGCGCCGCGCATTCAAGGGTGACTTATTGATATTTATTTAATTTGAGGATAAAATTACCTTAGATGAACATAAACGCAGAATTGGGATCTCAAAACCAGAATTTTAGTGGCTACCAAAAATTTGTCGTAGCGGTTTTAGCATTTCTCCAATTTACGGTCATTTTGGACTTCATGATCATGTCCCCACTGGGGGCGATCCTCATGCCCGCGCTTCAGATTACCCCTTCCCAGTTTGGGTTGGCAGTTTCAGTCTATGCATTCAGTGCGGGCACAGCTGGGCTATTGACCGCAGGTCTCGCCGATAAGTACGACCGAAAAAAACTCCTGTTAGCCTTTTATGGCGGATTCGTAATTGGTACCTTCCTCTGTGGGATCGCAAACAGTTTTATTTTTCTATTGCTCGCGAGGACGGTCACAGGCCTATTTGGTGGAGTCATTGGGTCAATCGTATTTGCCATCATGACAGATCTATTTCCGCTCTCCAAGCGAGGTCGGGTAATGGGCTTTATCCAAACGGCTTTTTCAGCTAGTCAAATTTTAGGAATTCCAGTAGGACTCTATCTATCCAACCATTTCGACTGGCACGCTCCCTTTTTGATGATTGTCGGCGTGAGCGTTGCGGTTGGTTTTGTCATTATCAAATATCTTAAACCGATTGATTCACATCTCAAACTTCACCCGGATCGAAAAGCAATCCATCACCTTTTAACCACTCTCGCAAATCCAAAGTATCTCTTTGCTTTTGCGGCGACAGCTCTGTTGTCTTTAGGTGGCTATATGCTCATGCCATTTGGAAGTGCTTACACTGTGAATAATCTCGGGATCAAAATTGAAAACCTCCCGATCATCTATCTGATTTCAGGAATATTCGCGATATTCATTGGCCCCTTAGTAGGTCGAGCCAGCGATCGCCTCGGCAAATTCAGAGTGTTTACCTTTGGCACGGTCTTCAGCATGATCATGGTTTTCATCTATACCAATCTAGGCATAACACCGCTTTATGTCGTGATCTTGGTGAATACGCTCATGTTCCTTGGAATTTTTTCTCGAATGATACCTTCGCAGGCTTTGATGTCGGCCATTCCAGATCCAACGAGTCGAGGGTCATTCATGGCCATCAGTTCCTCGATGCAGCAAATTGCAGGAGGCTTCGCTTCGGTCTTGGCAGGACTTATAGTGATTCAAAGAACTGATGGATACTTAGAGCGCTTCAATGTTCTGGGATACATCCTGATTGGGACATCGTTACTATCATTGATCATGGTCTATTTTATCAACCGCATGGTCATGAGACGTAATAAAAGCACTATTTAAGATTTTGCCTATTTTGAGAGTGCCTTCGAGTGATTCGCGTGGGCAGAACTGCTCTTTGTTTTTGACTAGGAGAAACCGAACTAGGGTTTCTGGAACCTCCAACCTCAACATATTCGAGAGAAGTTTCAGAGAAAATCTGATTACTGCATACCCCAGAGGAATACAGTTTCTGGGTAACAACGGGCCAATTGTTACTAGGATTCTCAATAACAAGACTGGTAAATGTATCACTTCCTGTAAGATAATTTTCGCAGCTAATTAGAGTATTACCCTGTAACGAAGTATTGCCGCCTATATAGAGATCAATGTGTCGCTTTCCTCGATCAGCATTGTCTGAACATCCTACACAAGTATCTTCCATGATGTAATATTTTCTAAATTTTGGAATATAAACTAAACTTCCGGCTTTAAAAACTCTGTAATCAGTCGCAAAGGTACTAGGATGATCAAAAGTACCTAGATCTTCGGTAGCGATCTTATGGAGCCTAGGATCAGAAATTGTGGCATTTCCGTAATGTCCCTTGCCGTCATCATTATCATCAAAACCGTAAAACGTTATTAGAACATTATTGACCGCTCGTCCTGATTTGACCGAAGCTTGTGAGATTTCCTGAGGGGGCGATGAAGGACTGGAAAGCGGGACAAGAAGTGGTGGGGCATTGTTTGTTAAATTGCAGGCACCCATCGAGACAGAGAATAAAAGCACTAAAATTAAGTCGATCATTTATTTTACCATGAATATAATTAATTGCGTTTGTCACAACTCAAGCCCGAATGATGCTTAATGATATCGGGAACGGAAGCAGTTTCCAAGGACCTTTCCCTATACCCAAGCTGAACAGGCCGTCTAATTTGACTTGACTGAGTAGCTTAACGCAGCTAGACAAGACCAACATCACTGATGCGGCTATTAGCTTAGGAACAAGGACATTAATCAGCTCTATACCTAACGGATATTTTTATCTTTGGACCTGCCCTCACACGTGAAGACGTTGACCTCCGTGAAATAACTCAGAACATCATCGGACAAATCGTGGAAGCGCACGAGGGAACACTCCATCTAGAAAGTGAACTAGGTCAAGGTTCTTCATTTGTAGTTGCGCTACCTATACAACTCAGTGGACAAGCCGAGCCTATCTTGAGGTAATTTCTAATGGGTTTGGATTAAATATCATTTGACGGGCTAGAATACATCCCCTGGTTCTGAATGTAGGAAAGAACACTTGGTGCTATCTCTTTAGAGGAAACATCTATGCCTGAACAGATTTGTTTTCTAATTTTTGTAGAGCTGCAAGAACCCAGCGTACTGCGATCGGCAATGGTCACTATGTCACTAATAGACGCAGGGACAACTATAGGCAAGTCAGCTTCGTCTCTTCTAAAGACTAGATACTTGTGCTTTTGATCAGCAGAAATTTTTTCCTCTTTTAGAAGACGTTCATAGGAGTCTTGACCTATCAATTGATAAATATTGGAGGTCCCAAAAGTTTGAGACATCCTCTCCATAAAACAACACCGAGAAGAGAACTGATCAATCAAGAGGGAAGAGTCACCTGTATAAAGATTTATTCGGGGTTCATCTTTTACTCTTATTTTTAACATTTCTAATCGCTTTTCAGAAGGAGATGCATTGGATTTATTGATCGAGTTTATATTGGGAACAATGATAATTTCATCAAAGCCATAATGATTTAATGCATATTTAATTAAGTCTATATGTCCTTCATGAACCGGGTCAAATGTTCCAAAATAAATACCTATCTTAGGGAACTTCCAGTCAAAGGTGTTTCGATAAAGCTGCCCCACGGTATTTCTAGAACCTAAAACAAAGTTGCTGAATGTACCTGCCACTGCAATCGTAGCGGGGCGGATTTCTTTGCTCGGCTTCACCTTCACATAGGAAACAGGACTTTTCTCTAAATCCAATCCTGCTGCGGGAATATAATGGTCCCATGGTAAATTCGAAGCAGTTCTTCCGTTGATCAAGATTACCATATTAGAAAGGTTCAGTTCACCTATTCGGGTATATCCCGCTTTCATGTATGCGACCAAGCGGTGATGTGCGTTCCAAACATCAACACTCAAGATTTGGGCTTCTTTCTTTTCTGCCTTATCGACTATTAAATTAATAAGAATCTTATCACGAGAAAAATCTCCACCATGATTGCGCTCAATATATTCAACGAGACTTTTCAGTTGGGCGGGGTTTCGCAATATTCGGTGCCCAGGTGCAGCTACTATCGCGGCAATCGGAAAATTCGCTAAGGCCTGAAAGCGTGTCTCGGCATCCGAATTGATAACTACATGAGGAACTTTTTCCCGAATGAATGGCATTTCGAAATTAAGGTCACTGAGCGCGATCTCGACCGCGGAGGATTTGTAAAGTTTATCCAAGAGAAAAGAGGGGTCCCTTTCTTGAGCGAAGCCATAGCTACCTTGGAAACAAAGGCTTAAAATTAAGAAAAAGTAAGTCAAATTCTTTTGAATCGCTGGATCGAATTTTGCCATGTTTGAGAGGGTTTAGCACTGTCAAATGCGGAGAGTCAACGTAAACTCCCAACACTAAATCTTAAATTTAATGATGAGTCCAAGAAGATACCATGAGTCTCGAAGTCTCTCATTGAGCATAAACAACGATATCTGTTACTCTACCAGAAGCATGCGCATCACAGACACCTATTCCAAACTTCAAAGTTCACTTTCTCTTAAGCACGCTCATCCCGTGTTTCAAGGATGGGGATATAGTGAAGCCGAGATCACGAAGTGGTTTAAGGAATACACAACTCCGAAAATGCGGGAAACCGCCCGGCTTTATCTTAAAGAAGTAACGGGAGTGGTCACCCTAGTGGAACAGGTTTTCGGGACAACACTGAGCGGTGAACTGGTCTTAATTCCTAGCATGGGCGAGGTTGATGGTTTTGCCCGATTCGATCGCGGTCATCACACCGTTATGCTTGGAATTGATTTTCCAGATGCCTCATTGGACTACTTGAAAGCTTTAACCGCGCACGAGCTATCCCACGTTTACCGTGACCATTCGCCTGAAGTTTGGGGCTTCTTAGGAAAACCCTTAAACGAGTTATCTAGGAAAGAATATTTGGAAGCCATGACGGGTCGTGAGCATCTCGTGAGCGAGGGGCTTGCTACGTTGACTTCTCAGTTGATTTTTCCAGAAGTACTCGCCCATGATCATCACTATTATGAAGCCGATGAAATGAAGTGGTGCCTCGACAACGATGAGAAAATTAATATATCTTTGATGAAGTGTTTGAATTCTTCGGAACCTGACCCGTGGAAGTTTTATGGGTCCGGAGTGGTTGCAAAGGGCTCGCCCTCCCGCACTCATTACTACTGGGCGGCGCGAAAGATCGAAGCATGGATTAAAAGTACCCCCGGAATGAGTCTTGTTAAGGCTCATTCACTTCATGCTGATCAAATTAGAGCCTTTTAATAATACTTTCCAAAGCCTACCCAATCGGCCCTATTCCCTCTCCCACCCGCCCTGGTAAAGAGATCTTTGCCTCAATTTGGCCCAAAATGCCCCAGAATGATTCCATTCTGAATCTAGAGACTACAGAAATTATTGAAGAATTTTAAACGGCAACGATTTTGCAATCTTTTAACAGGGAATAGGAATGAGGTAAATATGAACATTTATCAAGCGCTTAAAAAAGATCACATCAAATTAAAAGGTCTTCTCAACAAGCTAGTTTTCATGAACACTTTAAACATCATTCGAGCGGCTGATTTTCAGCTTGGGTTTAACCCAGTGAAGCTTTTATTCCCGCTTCCTGCTGTATTCCGTTACCAATAAGAACCAGTCCGCGCTGCTGAGCTTTAATTATCACGTCTTCTCGTTTTGAAGACCCGGGTTCCATCACAATAATCAGAGCATCCGATAAGAGCGCACCAGCCCCTTTAACTCCTAAAACTCCAGGAAGTTGCCGAAGAGCCATTCGGTCCTCAAAAGCTCCGGTGACTTCTAAATCTGCCCTATGGAGAGTGTCGGCATACGCGTCCAATGCTTTACCAAATTTTACGGGATCATTTCCCCGAATTGCTGAAAATCCTTCGTCAGTTATTTGCGCCAAAGACTTTAAAAGCTCGGATGCTCCATTAGGAAACCCTTGCTTCGACAAACGCTCCAAATGTTCATGAGTGGGAACTTTTCGACCTTGAAGACGGGTTGCAGAAAATACCAACAGACAGGACCAGTCAAAACCCGTCGATAAATCTGAACAGCTCAAAGCTTTAGGATTGAAATGAACGATGCCACCTTCCCACTGAGCGACAAGATCAGCGCCACTTGGAACTAGTGACTCATCTGACATGAGCTGCCGATACAAAGCTAAGGGCGATTTCCAATTTAAAGGCTCGGCTAATTCTCCGCCGCTCCCTGCACTTTTTATCGCTTCCATATAAGCGCGATAAGCCAAGGCAAATTGAGCAGTGGATGCTCCGAATCCGCCCGTGCCTTTATAAGGATCTAAAAAATTAAAGGACAGCTCAGGCCAGTGTTCTTTTTCCGCCCATTCTTTTAACCGCCCTATGGGCGATTTAGGATGTTCGGCAGAGCGAGACTTTCCCACTCGGAGTTGAAATCTAGGAGGAATCGCCGCTACTAAAGCGGGGAGCCCTGTAAGGACTGCGTACTCTCCCAAAAGAATCACTTTACCTGCTACAGAGTAGCTCTTTATTTCGTTAGGCACTTTCGCTTCCTCAAGATTGCTGGAGTCAAACTGCCGGTGCAAAACAAGGCTACCTTAAGCTCAAACTCTTGTTGCTCCATCCATTGATGAAGTGCCTTTTCGCCCTTTAAAGCAGCTTCTAGAGCTGGCTTAGCGTAACCTATTCGCTTAGCCCCGAGCGCGATCAGTTTCGCAGCATCTAACCCATTGCGAACTCCACCTGTTGCCCAAAGTTCAATTTTTTTAGGGAGAGCCTTCTTTCCAGCAATGACACTGCTTACGGTTGATTCTCCCCAATTTGCAAAAGTTTGGGACGCTAAGGCTTGTAGACTCCTAGGCTCAGCTCGCGCTCCCTCTATTCGGCCCCAATGAGTGCCTCCTAATCCGCTAATATCCACAGCAGCCAATTTCATTTTAGAAACTTTCTTCAGCGTGGAAGAGGAAAACCCGCAACCCGTTTCTTTCAGTAGAAGAGGAACACGCAATTGAAGACCTAATCTTTGAATTGCTTTCAAACAGCCTTTAAACTGAGGCGTTCCTTCTGGCTGCAGAATTTCCTGCAATGCATTGGTGTGAACAGCAAGCATATCCACTTCTAATAAATCCGTGACTTTCTGAATATCTGCTACTGAGGCGCGAATCACTTGGCTAATGCCTAAATTGCCAATCAAAAATAAATTCTGATAAGACTTTCGAAACTGAACCCACTCCCCGCTGGTAGCTTCTCGAAGCGACTCTAGATCTCTCCTTTGAGAGCCCACTCCCATTGCCCAACCTCGTGACTCACAGGCCGAAGCCAGGAGCTGATTGATCGCGGGTGCATCTGCATGTCCGGCGGTCATTCCTGAAACAAAGAAAGGAGTCTTTAGTCGCTTACCGATACAAATTGTACTGATATCTATCTCGTCAAAGTTTAAATCGGGCAACGCTTCATGAACTAGATGAACACGATCCAATCCATTTTGGCCTTCAGCTTGATTTTTTGCTTCCAAGGAATGCTGTATATGATCGGCTTTTCTTTTTTCAAACTGCTTGGTATTCAATACTTTAATTTTCATGATAAATTTAACCTTCGTTCCAAATCGCACCCTGGCCTTGACTATCCTTTAATATTTTTAATTCTGGAAACTCATTTTTAAGAGCAAGTACCCATTCGTCGGCCCGGGAAGTTTCAACTATGATATGAATATTTGGACCCGCGTCCAGAGTGACAATAGGAGGTT
>JBDSKY010000160.1:0-5755 GCA_039916675.1 Bdellovibrionia bacterium | reverse complement strand
GCCCATACTTCTTTCGGATCCCAACCCCAAAAACGACCCCAGGAGTAATCTGCCCAAATTCCGCCTAAAATAGTCCCAGCCGCAATAAAAACTACGCCGAACTGAATTGCGCGGTAGTTGAGTTGATTGAGAGAATTAATCTTTGCTACTTGGGACACCTGGTTGGGTAGTTTGGGTGAAGACTTGAATGGCTTAGGTTTTTTCAAAAATTGAAAAAGGGTAACATTCGCTAGGCCCAAGGAAAGAGCGAAAGCTGCATATCCCAAAGTGATAGTTAAAACATGGATAGTCAGCCAATAATTGCTTCGAAGTACCGGCACCAAAGGGTTCAGCGATGGATCCAGAACGGCTGGAGCTGAATCTCCCGCAATCAATCCAAACATTGCTAACATACTTGCAACAGCAAGAATCACGGCCTGTCTTTGGAGTGCGTAAATAATTCCTCCAAAAACCACCACACCTAAACTTACCCAGATGATCGATTCATACATATTGGTAACAGGAGGACGACCAGCTACATAACAGCGGAGTGCGATACCTGCAATTTGACTGCTGGCCGCGAGCGCTGTCATACCTAAAGCTAAATTTTTAACTTTATTAACGGCCTTAGGGTTTTGAACAAATTCACTCAATACCCATATAAGGCCTGCCACCAAATAAAAAATCCAGGCGAACAAAAAAGGCCGGGACCGGTTATAAAGAGATTCAGCCTGCACTTTAGATTTAATATTTTCTTCATAACCAGGGACTTCACCTTCGACCGCAGCTCTTAAAAACTCTGTTACTCTGTTAAAGCGCGGTTCGTCGCTCCCTTGGTAAGCTCTCAATAGCTCCACAAATTGATTTCGAATAGGCTCACTCTCTGGAGCTTTGTCGGTCATATTTCCCCAAACGGCTGGCGCGGGTTTAGGAAGAAGTAACCAACCCTCGCCTGAGATCAAGCTATGAAATACTCCGATACGATCTAAGACGGCCCGAAGTTCCTGCTCTCTCGGACTGGTCTTAGGAGCGCCTGGAGGTTCTGTCCCCTGCATGCCCCTATTCATTTTTTCAGAATATTGAGCTAGCGCCGCATTTCTAAATAATTCTTGAGGAGAATAAAGTGATCTTTGTTCGTCCAGGCCAAGCTGTCTTTTCACGTCTTCACGAGTGATCCGAATAATGTTCTGAGTTTCCCAATACTCAGGAAAGGTGATCCACGATAAAAGTAGATCCACCGAGCTCCATTTTTCAAAACTACGGGATCCCGTCTCAAAAAGTACGAGCTCACGAGCAAATGAATCAAAGGGTTTAATTCTGCCGCCACTTTGAACAGGAATCAGCCCCATTGTAGAAAACGACCAACTCGTATGGCGGGAAGGAGGTTCTGTAAGTAACTCTGAACCGGAAGCCTTAGATTGAGGCACAATAACTGGGTGTGAATCTGTAGTCTTGGAATGAGGGCTCGTAAGAGGCTCTAAACTTGGAGCCTGAGAATGCGCATTTACTGTGAGGGGTTCCGCATACGAAACCTGACTAACAGATAACGATCCCAATAAGCAAAATACTGATAAAGTCCTGAAAACCATGAAAAACTTTGACATTTCTTTCAACCTTCCTAATCTATTAACTTTCTTGAGCAGAAGCAAGCTTGAGATTTAATTCAGTATCAGCAGAATACGCTTTTTTAGTAACGCGCTTTCCCTGTCTAACTCTCGAAGCAAATAGCAGAACAGATCCTAAAACAATCAATAGAGAGCCCGTATATTTCCAAGGTCGCCCCGGATCCCGGTTCACAGCAAAAATTGAAGTGGTCGGCCGCGGGTCACCATTCTCGTAACTTGCTTGGTAGACAGTGTAACCGCCTAATTCGAGAGGCTCGTTCATACTAATATTAGCTTCACGGGGAATTTTTCCATCAAGCACTGATACTCGGGAAGAGTAAGCGGCAGGAGTCAAAGTCCCTTGATCATGATCCACAGTGAATCTTTCTAAACGAATTCCAAAAGGGAGAACAATTCTTTTAGGTAAGTAGCCGATCAAAACTTCTTTACCGTTTATATGCAATACTGCGCGGTCACCTAAGCCTAACCAAACTTCAGCTCCTCCATCTGGCACTGCCAAATGAATTGCCGAGGTGGGCGCTTGACTACCGGATTGGATTCGCGAAGCCTGATAAGTAGTCTGCGGCACTGCATCGGGAATCCATTCAGATAGGGTAATAACCATATTACCTTTCCAACCAGGATGAATCAGACTTCCCGCAATTTTACCTTCTCGGAAAAGACCTTTGACATTAGTTCCAGATGAAGACTTAGCAACATAACTAAGACTACCATCTTTCAAAACTTGAAAAGCCAAACTTGGCTGATGCGGACCGCCCTTACTCTTTCCATCAATCGAGAACCAAGCAGGCCCTGCTTGAAAATTAGACCAGTTAGGATCACCTTGCCAAAGCCAAATATCCTGGCTAATCCCCATAGGACCACCGACCAAATGGAGACGAACTGCCGAAGATTGCTTGGATGCAACTATGCCGTGATCGGGTTTGCCCTGATCCTTGCGTTGCTCCTTAGATATATTTGAAATAAAAGAAATAATCGGATCAGCATGAGTTAGATATTGATCTACCGTGACTTCAAACGGCAATCCATGCTGAGACGCCGAAATGGGTTTAAACTTAACGTCAGTTGGAATCCAGGGGATCGGCATTGCATGGACCCGATCCGCTTCGCTGAAAAAAAGTGAAGCCGTATCTAATTCTACAACACTCGCAACTTCGCCTTCGCTTACGCGTAAATTGCCATCAACTCCCGCACGCTGAGTAATCCAAGAACCTGCCAAAAGAGTCAGGATCCCTAAATGTGCCGTTAAAAAAGGAATATGCCTACGTTTCCAAGGTAACCGGCTAATAGCCACGCAGAAAATATTCATTCCAAAAACGGAAAGAATTCCATAAAACCAAGGTGATCGATAAACCCAATATTGCGAAGTAGCAGTATCATGAAGGGACTCAACGATTGTGCCCGCTGCTAAACTAATCGCTATCGAAAGAATGACTAAAACAGCGAGCTTAAGGGAACATAAAACCTGGAAAATCTTCTCAAAAACTTTAAAATTACCGCCCTTACTCAATGAATACTCCTAACTACTTCCCCCAAAAATCCGATGCTATCCTGCATATTCCTCAAATGGTCGACTGATGGTCGACTGATGGTCGACTGATGGTCGACACCACCGAGGTTGATTAACGTCGCGACATTCCGGGCAGTTCTAAGGCAATTGTTTTTCCACGGTCAGGAGGGGTCTCACCGGTCTGAAAAACAGCTATTCCTGCTAAATTCAAAACTTTTTTCTGAACGAAACGCTCCCGTTGAAGCATCTCCTGTGGAACCCCAGCACTATCTACAGTTTCATCAAAAACGCGGTCATAGATTTTCCTGCGAAACAAGCCCGCGTTTCTTCCCACTGCAACTCGTGCCATCCTGCGAAGCTTTCTTGCAAGTAACCAATTTTGGCGCTGGCCAGGCCCCGTAAAATCAATCAGTAAATCAATTTTGTTAGGGGGTTCGAGTCCGATAGGTTTCCCCATGGTGTTTTGAAAAAACACGGCTGCATCGGGATAGGATAATAAGATTTTTTGCCTAAGCGCATCAAGATCGAAAACCATGCCTCGAGCGGAAAGAACTAGAACGATAAATTTTACATCCGGCAGGCGTTTTGCGAGAACTTTTTCCTGTTCAATCATTTGCTTTAAGCACTGCTCGGAAACCTCGTCCATTGCAGAAACAGGTGACCTAGGCTCGGACTTTGCCAGAGCCGCTGGAACGGGATTTTTAGGCGCAATATTTTCCATAATTCTTTTATGTTTAACAGAACTGAGAGGAGGTTAAAAGGTGTTACTAGTACAAATCATACTTGAGTAATCTACATTCGATCGCGCCATTGTAGAGCACTGTTCTCTTTGCGGGTTTCAACCCGATCACTTTAGAGAGGACGGAGCTCCCGGTAAAAACATAACCGTTCCAGCCCTTAAACTTCTGTTTAAAGGTGTCTCCAATGGACTTATAGAGCGGCTTAAGCTGATCTTCGGCTCCAAGTCTTTCCCCGTAGGGTGGGTTCAACAAAATTACGCCAGTACCTGCGATGGCCTCACAGCTAGAAAAATCCCGTTTTTCAATATGGACCTTGCCATGGAGACCCGCTTTTTCCAAGTTTGCCAGAGCAACTCTAACTACTCGAAAGTCAGTGTCATACCCGACAATTTTTGGAAGTTTTTTCTTATCCTTAATTTCTAACTCTTTAGCTTCATTCAGCAATCGCTTCCAAAGTGCAGGGACGTGGCCCTGCCACCCATGAAAGCCGAAGCGCTCTCGAAAAATTCCCGGGGCAATATTAGCCGACATCATAGCCGCCTCAATGGGCAAAGTACCAGATCCACACATAGGATCTAAAAATGCGGAGCCATCGTTTTTCGGCCAACCAGCCAGCATTAATAGGGCGGCCCCCAGATTTTCCTTTAAAGGAGCTTCTACGCCCTCCTGCCGATAACCACGACGGTGCAAACTCTGCCCTGAAAGGTCTATACTGACGGTTGCTACATCTTCATGAAGGTAAACATTAATTCGAAGATCTGGATTAGTGGAATCTACAGAGGGCCGCTCCCCTTGAGTAGTCCGAAACTGGTCAACAATGGCATCCTTGACTTTAAGAGCCCCAAAATGGCTATGGGTAATTTGAGAGTGGGATGATGACAAATCGACGGCTAAGGTATCCTTAACTGTCAGGTGATCTTTCCAATGTATGGACCTGACCCCGCCGTAAAGACGATCAGGATCTGGAGCCGGAAACGTTTTAAGGGGAAGCAGCACCCGATTTGCAATCCGGGACCAAAGACAGGCTCTATAGCCAATCTCGAGTGGTCCCCGAAACGACACACCGGCCCGGCCAACCTCTACAGAGGAAGCTCCCATTTTTCTAATTTCATCTGCTAAAAGTACTTCTAATCCTTTAGCGGAAGTCGCATAGAAGGAATATTGTTCTGCTGCCATGAGCCAGCTGTAGCACAGACCCCGACCTAGTCTCCAGTGGAAAGCCTGGATTGACTACACTTAAGAGGTATAACCGCTCCTGCCCAGGGAAGATCGGTACTACGGAGGGTTTCTATTTTGAGTGAAGAGTTTAATTCCAAGGGCTGGTGAGGTGCCGTCCTAATGTGAAGGTCAATTTTGGAATATCTCACCGATTGTCCACTGTATCCACTCGTCCCACTGTAGATAAACTCGCTAGGATGTAATACCACTTTTGCATCCTGCACCGTGGCTATCGGGTAAATAGAACGATCACTAACCTGCTCCACCTGGATTTTATAGGTACCTTCAGCTTGGGTCAAATCATACCAAACCCGCACGCTAATATTTGGACTATTTACATTAAATGAATGACAAACCCATCCTGCGTCAGCGATCACTTGAACTCGCTCAATATTGGTAATGAAGTAGGAAGTGACGCCAGCGGTAGTAACCTGCCCATCTACTTTTACGATAGTTCCCGCCTTCAAAGTACTTCCATTCAACTCCACTGATTCAGGAGCTAAATCTCCACCTAAATTAAGTTCCTTATTAAATACATAGCTATGCCCCTGAGAAACAATGACCAAGCTCCAATATTTTTGAGACTTATGACAGGGCCGGTCAGAACACTCGCCATCATGAACGCGAGTATACCGAGGCTCAAATTTCACTAATCCTGTAAACGTAGCTTGGACGGGTGAGTA
>JBDSKY010000159.1:0-5494 GCA_039916675.1 Bdellovibrionia bacterium | reverse complement strand
GATGGACATCTACAACATAGGGGGCGGAATCTGGAATCGCACCGAAAGCGGTACCTACGCACAACAAAAGAACCATGAAACTTTTTAAAATACATTTTTTTTAAACATTATCACTTCTCATAAGCATTCATTATAATAGTCTTATCAAATGGTAAAAATTAGATCCCAGAAATAAAATTAACTTTGCCATTACAATTTAATTACCTAAATATTATTAAGATAATATATATCGTAACGACACTTAATCGATGGCGACAGTACACAGCTTGCTTGAAGATTGCAAGCTATTTATGAAGGTAAGATATTTATTATATGTAATACATTGATCTCTTCGATTGCTTTCCTTTATCCGGATCAAGGAGAATCAAATGCGAGTATTCTCAATTTTCCAACGCACAATAGCTGGAATTAGCCAAAATTCGCAAGGTGATCACCATAAAAAATCAACATTTAATGTAGTTTAAAAAAGTCCGCTGAGAAACCAACTTTAAAAGGGCCGTCTGAGGCGGGGATAGACTCTTCAAATGTAGTACTTCGCATTGGGACAATGAAAACAGACGCGGCGCACATCAACCGCAGGGCTAAATTGGAATATTTTCCCAACCGCCCTCTCCCTGGCTCAATTTAAGCATTCAAACTACTAAGCAAATTATTGGCTGACCGGGATAGGTGCTTTTGCTATTTCCGGCGTCGGTCCATTTATAGCAGAAGATCCAATTATGGCAGCACTAGCTGGTGCTAGTGTGGGAGGCCTGGTTGGAGGGGTTAGCGGAGCATTGATTGGTATGGGATTTCCGGAGTATGAAGCGAAGTCCGATAGGTTAGATTCTTCCCAACGCGCATCATAGTTCAGTGACCGAGGCGGAAAGGAAGCAAAACTTCTCTTCGCCTCGGTCAAATTTTTGAAAGCAAAGTCAGCTGGAAAGCTTCAGGTTGGTGATCTCCAGATGAGAAATCTCAGTGGGTGCAACGATTGAACAAGTTCCCCCTCTTCTCCAGAGAGACGGAGTGGCTACAGGATTCCATCCAGCACCTGGATATGCAAAATGACTTTGGATTGCGGTGTAGGTATTCCCTTGGTAGGTCACGACATTCCCAACGTTGTATTGTCTCCCTTCAGTCCATTGCTGACATCCAGGGCCTGGAGCCGGTGTGGGTGACGGAGAAGGTTTTGGAGTAGGAGTAGGTGAGGGTTGTGGACTAGGAGAGGGGCTCGTACAAGTTCCCCCTCTTCTCCAGAGAGAGGGAGTGGCCACAGGATTCCATCCGGCGCCTGGATATGAAAAATGACTTTGGATAGCCGTGTAGGTACTCCCTTGGTAGGTCACGACATTCCCCACATTGTATTGTCTCCCTTCAGTCCATTGCTGACATCCAGGACCTGGAGTCGGAGCCGGTGATGGACTAGGCGTTGGGGAAGGATTAGGTGAGGGAGTGGGACTAGGCGATGGATTAGGTCCAACATTGTCTGCCGTTCTTATGACACTATAGAATTGAAAATTGCTGTTATTTACATTGCTATAGATCGCAATGCTCCCTCGGCCCACCTGGTCTCGTTGAAATGCCCAATAGGATAATAAGCCAATATTATTTTGAATGGCATAATCAGTGACGCGACGAGCGTCATTGATAGTGAATATTGTACCATCGTCGTTTTCTCCAATCATGACAGTGATTCCAATCATGGAGTAAATCTGTGCATTAGTTCTTCCTGGATAAATATTTCTGAGTTGAGAGGCTGTTATTTCGGTCGACATGATGGCCATGTCTGCTCTCGACTGTCCGGGAAGAGTATAGTAGAAGTCAAAAGCCAGGATATTGATAATGTCTACCCGCAGGCCCGAACTTTCGGAGTTGCGTAGTAGGGTGAGAGCATTACTGTCTAATCCAGTTCGAGCGTCTACAGGTAGTGTGTAAGAGACATACAGATCTGGGTACCGCGTTCGAAGTTGACGGAGTGCTGCAATGAGGCGGTTATTTGCTGCAGCATCGCCAAGCTGGTCTCCTTCAATATCGAAATCCAGGTTACGAATTCCTGTACGTTGAATGTAACTGTTGAGAACATTAAATAGGTCAGTCGAGTTAGTACAGGTTGACTGGATATAGTTACCGGCGGCGCCACCAAATGACACGATAACTCTACCTCCTAAGGAGATAAAATTTCTGACGTCCGTAATCATGTTTTCCACGTTTGATGTGAGATTACAGCCTCCTGCCGAAACCTCGAAAGCCAATGTCACGGCATCTAGGTTTGCCTTTTGCCTTGCGTCCGTTAAGCTTTGTACCGCATAAACCGGGTTCCCTTGAGCCCACGTATAAAAATAGGGTGCCACTTCTGTGCTGTAGCCAGCGTTCATGAAAAACAGCGAGGCGACTGTTACAAGATTAAAGTGAGAATAGAATTTATTTATTCTTTTTTTAACTGATTGCATTGTAGTGAATTCTCCAGAATTGGCTTTGAGGAGCACCTCAAAGCTGGTTGCCTAACTGGATGTGTATTTATATATGAATATTTTAAGTGTCAAATTATTTGATACTGTTTTATGAATGTCAGACTGAAACACAGACGCAGAGCGGAAAGAAGCGGGGTAGCGTTAAAGGGTTTTGTTTTATTTTTTTAATATTTATTAAAGTATACAAGTATCAATTTAGTTTTATTCTTCGGTAGCGCTAAGTATGTCTGCGGCGGTCCAATTGGGAAGATCTTCAGTAAGCTCCAACAGCAAAGAGTTGAATTTTTGCTGAGCTATTTCGCGGCGAACCCGATCTGGATTTGATACCCCATTCGCTGTTTCACGCCATTCGCTAGAGAGAGCCAGCCGGCTTCGCAACGCCGCCGTGAGTAAATCTAGCCAGGTAGGGGCGCTGTATGTGAAGTTCAGTGACAGGGCATCACTTTCTGCTTCCGTCGAATGCCAACTGCCACGGGGGACGAATAATAAAGATCCTGGCTTCAGCACGATGGGCGTGATTCCCGAAGGCATCCGAGTAGGCATCGGCTTTTGCAAGTAGGTTTGCAGTTCCGGATCGACTGATAAACCCATTGTATGTCGGGTCAAGGGATTTTCCACATGACGGTTGGGAGCGATCCACCACTTCTTGGTGCCATGAATTTGAAGTATAAAATTTACATTTTGATCGAAATGAGGAGCCGTGCCTTTCCCTTGCGGCGTCGCATAGACGAGGCAACGACTATAGGTCAATGCTGACAGCCCAATGTCCCGGCGTATTGCTTCAAGCCATTTACTGAGTTCAGGCGATATCTTGTGGGCATGGTCAAACATCAATCCCATTCCGTTGTCGAAGAGCTTGCGAGCATCTCTAGGGGAGGTGTCAATCGAGCTAGCTTCATCTGCAATATCAGGTAAATGCGCTTGAATTTGATCCGGCCAGGACCTCAACAATGCGTCTAAAGACTTTAAAAAGGGAAGGCGGGTCAGAGGGGCGATTGTCTTTTTAAGGCCGTTTACGACAAAGGGCTCATTAGATTCATACCGTTTAAAGAACTCTAGGCTGGCCCGAGGATAAATGAGAGCTGTAAGACCTGGTTTCATATGGATTGGAACATTAGAGAAGAATGGAAGTTTTGTCAAAAAAGCTGTAAGTCTCTCAAACGTTTATAATTATGCGTACGATTTTACTATACGAAGCGCATGGAAAAAAGATATAACGCCCTCCGGTGTGATTTATTAAAGGATACTGTGTTTTATGAGTTCATTTACTGGTTTCGACTTACTTCCTTCTCTCCAAGCGACCCTAGCCGAAAAAGGCTTCGTGACCCCTACTGAGATCCAGGCCCGGGCCATGCCAGCTTTGCTCGAAGGACGCTCCATAGTGGGTGTGGCCGAGACTGGAAGTGGTAAAACATTGGCCTATGCGTTGCCTGTGCTTCATTTGTTAAAAAGCTTGGAAAATGAAGGAAACGCTGTCACGGTTGGAAGCCAACCGCGCGCCGCCGTAATTGTTCCGACCCGTGAGCTCGGAGAGCAGGTTTCTAAAGTTTTTAAGCCATTTACCCACAGTACGCGTCTGCGTGTACGCACTGTACTAGGTGGCACGACCTTGGAGATCGCGAAAAGAAATATTAACGGACCTTTCGATATCCTTGTGGCCACGCCGGGACGTCTTGTGAAGTTACTGGACCGACGATTACTTAATCTAAGTGACGTTCGCTTTTTGGTTTTTGATGAAGCAGATCAAATGTTAGATCAAGGATTTTTGCCTGACGCGGGTCGTATTGTGGGAGCATGCCCAGCTGAGCGACAGATGGCTTTGTTTTCTGCGACAGTTTCTCCTGCAGTCCAAACACTCATCTCCAAATTGTTTTCTAGCGCCAAAATCATTCGAAGTGAGGGGAGTCATCGAGTTGTAGCAAGCCTGACTACAGAAAACCGTATCGTGACGAATGGAAAGCGCTTCCCTATTTTAGAGAATCTCCTGGCTGAAAATGTAAAAGGCGGTACGTTAATTTTCACCAATACCCGCGAACAATGCGACAAGCTTGCACATGAACTTCAAAAGACGGGGCACCCTTGTGTGATTTACCGTGGCGAAATGGATAAGGTCGTGCGCCGTGCAAATTTGAAAGCGTTTCGAGATGGTAAAATTGGGCTTCTGATTTCTACAGATCTTGCTTCGCGAGGTTTAGACGTTGACCATGTGGGAAGAGTGATTAACTATCATCTGCCTCAGCAGATGGAGAATTACATTCATCGTGTAGGCCGCACTGCACGTGCGGGGCGCCCGGGGTTGGTAATTAATTTTGTGACAGAACGAGACCAAGATTTGGTCGAGCAGTTGGATGGCGTTAAGGCATCTCCGCGAAGAGCGAATATCATCAAATCAAGGTAATCTACAACTCAGACGCTAAGTATTTATTCTTTATAAGTAGCCCGCTTTGGCAGGGTTTATTATAGTTTTTAAAGTTTAATTAATATTGTTGTTGGCGAAAAATGGTAATAATATTCATGCCACTGTTTTGCTATACTTTATTCCGGATTAAATTTTTTTAACTAACTACATAGTAATTATGTAGTAATAAAATACTAGACAGAATATTAATACTTTATTAAGATATATTAATAAAGGTAGTAAATATTTACTATCTGAACAATCGGAAGTAATATGAAGAGAAGTAAAGTTAAAAAGGTATCGTCTCTATTAACATTAACCGCAGTAGCAATCTCTGGCTGCCTACCCCCGGCAAACATGAAAGACCTCTTGGCAACGAAGGGTCTCTTAGATGCAAATGGATGTTTGTCTTCGAGTGCAAGCATCGTGGGTTTGTCCAATACCTCAATGAGTATTAATGGAAATGCAAAAATTAATGGCAGCGTTGTTCTATTAGGTAAATCCCAAATTCAACTGGTCGGAAATGCATCGGTTGAAGACAAGATATATGCTGCAACTGCAGACCAAGTGACTACGAAGGGCAATGCAAAAGTTGGCCAAATTGTCCAAAAGGATTTCACCTTAAATGAATTTGCTGTTCTGG
>JBDSKY010000158.1:0-5337 GCA_039916675.1 Bdellovibrionia bacterium | reverse complement strand
CAGATGTTATTGGGCTGGGTACAGGGTTTACGGATTTTGATCGGTTAACAAGTGGATTGCGCCCAGGTCAGTTGATTGTTCTGGCGGCTCGGCCTGCAATGGGTAAAACCAGTTTGTTTCTCTCCATGGCCCAAAATATAGCGATGACCGGTAAAGCGGTGGTGGCCATTTTTTCTCTAGAAATGTCGAAGGAAGAATTAGGGTTCCGCTTCCTATCTGGGATGACTCGAATTGATGCTAAGAAACTTAAAGTCGGTAGACTGGCTGATCGCGATTGGCCTAGGTTGGCGCAAGCAGCAGATCAGTTGTCTAAATCTAAAATTTTTATTGATGATTCCGGTGAATTAACGGTCATGGATATTCGGGCTCGCTGCAGACGACTGTTCACTATTGAGAAGCGCTTGGATATGATTGTAGTCGATTATCTTCAGCTGATGAAGGGCTCACGAGCTTCGCAGAAGGGCGATGGATCCCGTGAGCGGGAAATCTCCGAAATTAGTCGAAATCTGAAGAGTCTTGCTAAGGAGCAAGGCGTTCCGATTATTGCTTTGTCTCAGTTGAATCGTGGTGTTGAAAGTCGGCCTAATAAGCGGCCTATGTTGTCGGATTTGAGGGAATGTGTAACCGGCGAGACTCTCGTTTCTCTTGCTGATGGACGACGCGTACCTATTCGAGATCTCGTGGGTCAGACCCCTGTTGTTCTCGCCATGAACGAAGCAGGGCGAATTATTCATGCACAATCGGATTTGATTTGGAGCGTAGGAGTAAAGCCTGTTTTTGAAGTGCACTTGGCCAGTGGATGCAAAATCCGCGCTACAGGTAAGCATCGTCTTTATGCGGCTGACGGGTGGAGAAGAATCAATGATCTCAAGATCGGGGATCGACTTGCAATTGCTCGATCCTTGCCGGAGCCGAAAAGCCCTGACGTTTGGCCTGAGGAGCGGATTGCTCCCGACAGTGATTTATTTTGGGACAGAGTGGTATCTATTCAAAGTGCGGGTGAAGAGATGGTCTATGATTTAACAGTGCCTGGGCCTGAATCATGGATCGCAGATAGTATAATAAGCCATAACAGCGGCGCGATTGAGCAAGACGCCGACATGGTTTGCTTTATCTATCGTGATGAAGTTTATAATAAAGAGAGTGAAGACAAGGGCATTGCTGAGCTTATAGTTGCGAAGCATAGAGCGGGTGAAACAGATACGATTCGTTTAGCTTGGCTGCCTGAGTACACACTTTTCGCTAATCTAGCAAAGGATTCACCAGGGTCACCTGTTGGATCTTATCGTGATTAGCGATTAGTCCTCATGAAATGGCCGAGAATCATATGGAAGATCAATCTGAAAGGTAGTGCCTTTCTCAGGAAAGCTGCTCACACTTACTTTTCCGCTCTCCTAAACCTAGACAAATCTAGGCATAGGTTTTGACCTCTTGGTCATTTTTTAATTTCTCTCGATTTTTCTTAACAACATTGCAGTTGGTTACGTCAATGGATCCCGGAGTTAATTTCTTAACTCCTAATCCATTAATTCGAAGAGTACTCCAGGTGAGCTTAGATTGAAGACTTATATCGCCAGCGATCTGCTTTTCTGAAGGTCCGAGCAGGACACTATTGAGTTTGCTTGGAACAACTCTTAGGTTAGATCCAAGGTCGCAGTAGGTCTTGACAAGACCATTCACTGCTGAATTGTGATCACGGAGATGAATATCGCCGCATCCACATTCACATTTCCAAACTCGTTCGTCTAGCTTTATTGATTCCATGACTACCGAGGAGTTTGAGCAAGTTTTAGTAGATTGATATTCATTGTAGATGTGAAACGTTTTCCTTCGTTTCATCGCAACCCACTGGAATACTGATTTCATATCGCCTATCAATGACTGGTTATTCATTGCTCTTCTCATTCCTGTAGAAATGCCACCCCCGTGAGGCGTGTAATTCCCAATCGAAACGATATCGAATTGATGATAGAGGTGATGTGCAAGGGTATATAGATAAGTCTTTTTCTGTTCTCGACGAATCCGATACGTCTCTTGCAGTCTATCGTTTAAGTATAACCAGCGCCTAGAAGGCTGCCATCTAGTTTTGACTACTTCTCCAGTTTTTTCGTCTCTCACCTCCACTTTGTACGACTTTTTCTTAGTTTTATCTCTTTTCGATTTTAATTCATCGACTGCTATATCTAATTTTTTAATAAAATTTGGGTTGGCAATTTCTATTGAGTCACCTTCATTGCTAGCAAGCCAACCTAGATTTTTATGATTGGGGTCAATTGCGGCGACTTTCGTGCTTGAAGTTACCAGGATGGGCTCGAGCGCTCCATAGCTTCGGGCAGTTCGGGAATCGTCTACGCCAAAACAGGCGAAGAATCTGCCATGGCTATCTTTGGTTAACTTAAGTGTCTTGATGGCCTTAAGCAATCCATCTGGAAAATTATCTTTGATTTGAAAGGTAGTGGTGAGTTTTTTGCCTTCTTTGGTCTTACCTAGGGTGACTTGTAAAAACCAGTCGCCTTGAATTTTGTCAAGCTTGTTACCCTTCATAGGTTCATCGTATTCTAGCGAGAACCAATTTTCGGACCATTTTCTGAAATCGGGCCAACCTTGCTTTTTATTCCCTTTTTTTTGTTCTCGTTGATACGCCTGAATCGCACGCGACAATCGCATTGCCGATTCTTTGAGGGGTTTTGCGTGCACCGTCTTCAAAAATGGAAACTCTTTTTTGAGTCCAGGAATGAGATCTCGTAGTCCTCTTTTTGTGTAAAGAATCAGAGAAAGGATTTTCGCCTTATCTTCTAATAGTTTGTACTCTTGTGAAGTTTTTAAGTAATTCTTCTGGTCTGATTTTAGGGTTGCAAATTCAATTCGTAATGCCTGAGCTTTCTCCACCAGATGATTATAGAGCCAATTTAATATCTTTGACTGCCCGTCTATTACGGCAATATCTAAATCTGATGCAGGAAGGATTTCCCTCTTAACGACAAACTTCATCCGCAGCTATCACCTCAACTGAAAAGCTCTCACAAGTTGAAAATATTAAGTCTGCTCCAAATCTGAGTAGCCTATCCTTGTGCGTTAACACGAGTCTTCGAATTTCGCGATTAACAATTTTGTTTAATGAGAAGATTTAGACCCTTTTTAGAATGATTCAGTCCGGAACCAAGTCCTAAAATATTTAATCTGATAAGATTTGTACAGGATTACCCATATTTATTCAGATTTTAGCTTGCAGAAGCCAGCCCTTGCTTTCTTTCAAATGTGCGGATTTGCCTCTTTGGAATGGTGTAAATATCGAGATTTGCTCTTCTGGACTGAGGACTTTGCCTTCATTGTGAACGGAAAGATATCCATCCGGTCAATATTTCCAAGAATTAAGCGCGCTAAATTAGGAAGCTTGCTGCTATCAATATCGGCTTTAACAATAAGTTCTGCCCCAGTTTTGGCAGCCGACAGTGGTGTTTTTAAATCATGAGAAAGCATGGAGTTGGATAGATCTATTGCTTTTAGAATTATATATCTGAGAATACGATATTCAAAAATCACTTCATCAAGAGTATACCCTGTACTCAGTGCCCGCTGCTGCCCATGCTGCTTGCAGAGATCGATTATTTCAGTAGCGAGATATTGCCCCTCCTCAGTACCAGGAGTGGATGGAATATAGGTGGCAAGAGTGTCTATAAATTCAGGCAGGCCGTTATGTAGTTTTATATTGTCTTCATTGCGTGCTGAGGGAATCGCTTCCCGTACTTGTTTGCTCCATAGCTGGATGATCTCATTTTTTTGCGCTCGGATACGGCGGGAGGCTGAAGAAAATTCGTCAGTTATAATTTGAGATTTTTCAGTTTGTGTCATCAACCGTTGATTGGGTGCATAATCAATACCATCTGAAAAGCGAACAGGAGTTCCTTCAGAGAAAAGGCCGTATTGAAAGTACATGTTATTCTCTGCCATAAGTCGTCTTTTCAAAACACTTATGCTACGAATCTTCTCAATTACAGTCACTTAAGCGTGGCTATCATCTAGGAGGATCTCAAAATGGCGAAGAAAAAAGGATTCAACGTAAAAGCAAAAATAGAGCAGGTACTCACCCAAGCTAAGGATTCTGTTAAAATGCTAGGAGACATTGAAAAAAAAACAGTCGCCAAGGCCAAGTCCTTTATCAAAATTCCAGGCTCACGTGAAAGACGACGCATGACAAACGATCGTATTTTGTCTGGTCTAAGAAGGTTGGGCGTAGCGACTCAAGCAGAAGTTGATTCATTAAGCAGTAAAATTCAAGAGCTGGAAGCCTCAGTTCATCACCCTTCCCATGGGGCGTCCTCCAAGCCTTCGTCTGCAAATGCCGAAAAATGATAAGACAAGAATAATCGGATGTTTGCTTTTTAAAAAGCTTTTATAAATCAAGTACTTAGAAAAAGCCTTATTTTCCGAAATTTGACTCAGGCCGACTAATTTGGTATTGAAACGTATGAATTTTAGGGCCGCTTGCTGTGGGTTTGCGTTAGTTTTTGGGTTTTTGACTATTACTGGTTGTTCTCCGGGAATGTTCTTCGGAGGCAAGGACCAAGGAGTACTCAAAACTCCTAACTATCGCAGGCTCAATCTGCATTGCGCGGATATGGATTTGTCTAGCTCGACTCTAGACGTTCCTAAATTCAGAGAGATCCTGCATTGTTTTAATTCAAATGGAGCGCTTGAGCCGATTGATAAATTGGTGGGGCGTTTGTCTGATCCTGAGCTTGAGCCCATTGTCACCGGCGCCAACAAACATCTTCTCAATAACCAGAAGAAACTTTATCAAATTGATCAAACTTACCATGCCCTTGAAAACAAAGGGATCGCAGATAGCCTCTTTCTGCAGATGGGGAAGCTCTTAGAGAACGAGGACCTGATTTCCAGTGGGATCGCAATCTTTCGCGAGGGCTTTAAAGGTCCTTTGGGCCATGACATTCTCGTGGCCCTTGAACTTGTTGCACGCGATCTTTCTGATGGGAACATGAGTTTTGCGTTAGACTTGGGCAGCAGTGTTACCTCTGAAAGATCGTTTAGGCATCTTAGGGAGGATTTCTCAAAGGCGATTCCTTCCTCGACACGATCTTTAGCTTTTAACTTACTTATCCATGAGATCTTTAACTACGTTAAGGAAGACCACACTTACCAGTGCGGGGATCATAGAGTTCCAATTAGCCGAGAGCTTATTCAATCCATCCTCGTAGGAGAAAATGGCAGCACGGGAGACTTATTCTCTGCTTTGGACGAAATTGTAGGAGTGGATGAAGCGCAGGTTAGGAAAAATATTCTGCCGATGGTCGATATTTTCCGAAACACTTTGAGCCC
>JBDSKY010000157.1:0-8980 GCA_039916675.1 Bdellovibrionia bacterium | reverse complement strand
GTTAGGAGGTACGAAGTGAACCAACCGCTCCCGTTAGTGGAACAGCTGAAGAGTTTAGAGCATTTGCAGGAATTAGATTTAAAAATCGATTCAATTAAAAAATCGGAGAATGGCCTCCCCATCGCATTGAAGTCTCTTGACGATGCTTTGGGCAAGGTAAAGACCGGATTGGATTTGAAAAAAAATCAAGTCATGGAACTGGAGAAAGTGCAGAGACAGACGCAAGCTGCACTGGATTTGAATCAGGACCGAATGACAAGGTCCAATGCCAAGCTAGATGGAGTTCAGAATACTCAAGAATTTCAAGCTGCAAATAAAGAGATTGATCAGCTTAAAAAGCTCAATGGCTCACTTGATGAACAGACGAAGAAGTCAGTTGCCGACATCGAACTTGCTAAATTAGACATCGTAACTTTAGAAGAACAGTTTAATAAGCTGAGCTCAGAAAGAGAAACTGAAGCAGCTAAGATTTCCGGTCAGGTCGGTAAGCATCAGGCGGATATCAGCTCTTTGCTTGCTGAGCGGAAAAGTTTCGCAGGTAAAGTGGAGCGTGCAACGCTAACGCTTTATGATCGTGTTCGCGCAGCTCGCGGTGGATTAGGGATCGTACCTTCTGTGGGTGGACGTTGTAAGGGATGTAATATGATGTTGCCTCCTCAACTTTATAACGAAGTTCAGCGCTGTACCACTTTGTATTGCTGCCCAAGCTGCCATCGCCTCCTGTATTTGCCAGTTAGCAATGAAGAGGTTAAGGCTTAAGTTTAAACAGGGCTTGATAGTTAAACGTATATAGAGTAATTAAGGGCCGCGCAGGACGAGCGATCGCTGGCATTTTGCTTTAGGGCAAGGTGCGGGAGGAAAGTCCGGGCTCCATAAAGCAAAGATACTGGCTAACGGCCAGGCGTTCCCTTTTCAAGAGGGGAGTGACGGAAAGTGCAACAGAAAATATACCGCCAATTGCATTTATGCAGTTGGTAAGGGCGAAACGGTGGGGTAAGAGCCCACCGCGTTTTCGGTGACGAAAATGGCATGGCAAACCCTATCTGGAGCAAGGCCAAATAGGGAGATTAGGGTCTGCTCGACTGTATAATCTCCGGGTAAGGCCGCTTGAGGTCTCATGGTAACGTGAGATCCAGAGGAATGATCGCTTCCGATGCGCTTCGGTGTGTCGAAGACAGAACCCGGCTTACAGTCCTGCGCATTTTTATTGTTCGCTTGTGCGAACTGAGGTGGTATCGAATATTATGAAAACTTGGAGCATATCGGATTCCCTAAAACTATATAATATCGAGAATTGGGGCGCCCAATACTTCAGCATCAATCCGTCAGGAAATATGACCGTTCACCCAAGAAAAGGTGAAGGCACGGGCGTTGACCTGATGAGCGTTGTAAATGAGATTCGGGAAAAAGGGCTAGAAATGCCCGTCCTGATTCGGTTTCAAGACATTATCCGCCACAGAGTTGTCGCATTGAACGAAGCTTTCCGGAAGTCTATTGCAGAATTTGGCTATAAGGGCCGGTATCAGGGTGTTTACCCGATTAAAGTAAATCAGATGCGAGAAGTCGTTGAAGAAATCGTAGACGCTGGAAGGCCCTATGACTTCGGCTTAGAAGCAGGTTCTAAGGCTGAGTTGGCAGCAGTTATAGCGATGTCTACAACGCCGCAGTCTTTGACGATTTGCAACGGCTACAAGGACTATGCTTTTATTAAGACAGCTTTAATGGGTATTAAGCTTGGAAAGCGCGTCATTATCGTTGTTGAAAAACTATCTGAGCTCTATCAAATTATTTCAGTAGCCAGAGAGTTAGGTGTCACCCCACAGATCGGTATTCGAACTAAGCTTTATTCCAAAGGCAGTGGTAAGTGGGAATCCAGCGGAGGAGAGTTTGCTAAGTTTGGTTTGACCACTCCCGAGTTGATCCATGCAGTGAATGTTCTTCGTAAAGAAGGTCTTCAAGACTGTTTTAAACTTCTGCATTTTCATATCGGTTCCCAAATTACGAACATCAAGACTATTAAGGATGCAGTAAAAGAGGGTACCCGTATTTACGCTAAGTTGCGTAAAATGGATTTGAACGGACTTGAGTTCCTCGATGTGGGCGGCGGTTTGGGTGTGGATTACGATGGTTCACGCACGAGCTTTGAAAGTTCGATCAATTATTCCCTGTCAGAATATGTAAGTGACGTTGTTTATTCAATTCAAGAAGTTTGCTACGCTGAAGAAGTTCCGGAGCCAAATATTGTCTCTGAGAGCGGAAGAGCTTTGGTGGCTCATCATTCGGTCTTGATCGTCAATGTCTTTGGTAACATTGAAGTTGGCGCAACACCGATGGCTCTAGATGAAACCGCTGACGAGGCGGATGTAGTCAAGGAAATGCGTTATCTTTCTAATAATCTTTCAAGCAAGAATTTGCTTGAACACTTTCACGACGCTCTTCAGCGGAAAGAAGAAGCCCTAAGCATGTTTAAGCTAGGCTTTCTATCTTTAGAAGATAAGGCGAAAGTAGAATATCTCTTTTGGCAAATCTGTAAGGTCATTTACAAGAACTCGGCCGGCATGCGTTATGTTCCAGAAGAGGTCGAGGCATTAAAGAAACACCTGGCTGATCAGTATCTCTGTAATTTTTCTCTCTTTCAGTCGATGCCGGATCATTGGGCAATTCAACATCTTTTCCCTATCGTGCCTATCCATAGGCATGATGAAGAACCCACTCACAATGCGACATTAGTCGATATTACCTGTGACTCTGATGGCAAGGTGAACAAGTTTATTGATCTTCGGGATATTAAAGACACGTTGCCGCTACATACTTTTCGAAGTATTGATCCCTACTACTTAGGCTTCTTTCTGATGGGCGCATATCAAGATATTATGGGAGATCTTCATAATCTCTTCGGACGTGTGAATGAAGTCCATGTTTTCCTCGATGAAACAGAACCAGGCGGACATTATATTGAGGAAGTCATTAAGGGAAATACTATTGCTGGCGTGCTGTCGTGGATTCAATACAGTGCAACGGACCTTGAGAAAAAGGTAAAAGAACAAATAGATTTAAGAGTCCGTGAAGGCCAAATCAAGCCTAAAGAAGGCGTAGAATTGCAAAACTTTTATCAAGGTGTCTTGCATGGCTATACTTATGTAGATTATGAAAAGCAGTCTAAACTCTTGCAGAGTACACTTGATGGCATAAGTTCATTGGGTACAGTGGTAACTCCTGTAAGTACTATTTTAGTTGATTAGCAGTTTAGGGTAGTGACATTCTGATTTAGAGTCTAAGGGGGGATCTATGGAGCTTTTGAATCAAGGTTTTGATCACGTTGAGTATGTCCTGCACGATATTCGTCCAATGGAATCTGTTTTTCTAAGGATGGGATTTGAGAAAATCGGCGAGAGAACTCTTGTTGCTGAAGGTACTCAAAGTTCTGTTTATGCTCAAGGCCATGTACGAGCGGTATTAACTCAAGCAATTCCCTCAAATACAGGTGGCAGCCCGCTTATATCTACTGATAGTTATACTCCTCCTAAAAGTGAAGCGCTTAAATTCCTTCACAAACATGCCGAAGGTATATGTGTTCTTGCAGTCGAAGTGAAAGACGCAACCCAGACGTTTAATGAGTGTGTCAAGCGTGGCGCACGTCCGGCCTTGGAACCTAAAACTTTCAAAAGCAATGACGGTACCGTTGTTCGTGCAGAAATTTGGACCCCAGGAAGCGTTAGGTACGCTTTTATCGAACGGAAAGCCTTTCAGGGCGCGCAGGGTGCGGCGCTTTTTGACGAAGAATTGACTGTCTCCCGTTTAGAAAGTCCTTCTCCTCTTGGAATTCATTCCATTGATCATCTTACTAACAATGTAGGGATGGGGGAAATGAAGGAGTGGGTTAAATTTTATAAAGAAGTATTCGGATTCGTTGTTACTCGCCATTTTGATATTCGCACGGGCCGAACCGGGTTAATTTCAGATGTGGTTGAATCAGCGGATCGGAAGGTGAAAGTTCCGATCAATGAAGCTACCGAAGCTACTAGTCAGGTTCAAGAATTTGTAGATCGCATGAAAGGGGCCGGTGTTCAACATTTGGCCCTCCGCACTACAGATATTCAACATACTCTCCAATCTTTACGGAAGCAGAGTTTTAAGTTCTTGTCAGTGCCTCATACTTATTATGAAACTGTCCCAACTCGAGTCCCTGGCGTGACGGAAAGCTTGGCTGCTCTAGAAGAGCTCGGTATTTTATTGGATGGCGAGGAAAAGGGTTATTTGCTTCAAGTCTTCTCTGAAGAGGTGCTCGGGCCTTTCTTTTTTGAATACATTCAAAGAAAAGGCAATGAAGGTTTCGGCGAAGGGAACTTCCGCGCGTTATTTGAAGCTATTGAGAGAGATCAAATTAAGCGGGGCGTACTGAAGGCATAGAGCTACGCAGGCTTCAGAGTAGTGGACAGGCAAAGGATTTAGTCCTATTATGAGCCACCATGTTACTTTCCAAAATACCGAATTATTACCAGGAACGAAGAGAACAGCTTTATAAGGCTTATCCGGACGCGGTTTTTATTTTTCCGGCACATCCTGATTTGATCAGGAATTCTGATGTTCATCATCCTTATCGCCAGGATAGTAACTTCTATTATTTAAGTGGTTTTGATGAAGCCAATTCGTTTTTAGTTTTAGCTCCTCCCTCTAAGAGGCGTCCGTCAAGCCCACGTATGATCCTTTTTGTTGCTCCTCGTGATCCAGAGAAAGAAATGTGGGAAGGGGAACGTTACGGAGTAGAAGGGGCGCAAGCCGTTTTTGGCGCTGACGAAGCCTATGTCGTTAGTGAATTTGATAAAAGACTACCTGAAATCTTGTTAGGTTCTGAGCGAGTTTTCTATCGTTTGGGTTTAAATTCTGACATGGATAGACGCGTAACCTCCGTCCTTGAAATCTATCGAATGAGCCAGGGACGCACCGGCAAAGCCATGATGCCTATCCAGGATCCGCATTTGCCGGTGGGTGAAATGAGGTTGTTTAAGAATGAAGCCGAGATCGATCTTATGCGTAAGGGCTGCCAGATTACGGCTTTGGCCCACCGGGAAGCGATGAAACAAATTCGACCTGGAATGAATGAGTGTGAACTCGAGGCCTTGGTGGATTACCTGTTTCGAAAAGAAGGCTGTGCAAGGCTCGGGTACGGCAGCATCGTTGCTGGTGGTAAGAACGCCGCCTGCCTCCATTACAGATTTAACAATGACACTCTCCGAGATGGCGAACTGGTCCTCATTGACGCCGGTGGAGAGTACGGTTATTACTCGGCTGATATCACTCGCACCTTTCCAATTGGTAAACGGTTCACCAGCGGGCAGGCTAAGGCCTATAACTTAGTTTTAAAGGCTCAAAAATCCGCCATTGCCATGGCTAAACCAGGAGCTAAGCTTCCTGATATCCATAAGCACATTTGTGAGGTCATGATTGATGGTCTTCTTTCACTGGGCTTACTTAAAGGAAAGCTAGATGAAATCTTAGGCTCCGGTGGATACCGACGGTTCTATCCTCACAATACCAGTCATTGGTTAGGGTTGGATGTTCATGATGCTGGACTTTATTATAAGGATGGAACGCCCCGGTCCCTAGAACCGGGCATGGTATTTACAATTGAACCCGGATTTTATGTTCAGCCTACGGACCTTGATGTTCCAGCGGAATATCGAAATATAGGTATTCGGATTGAGGATGATATTTTGATTACAGAAGGCGGCTGTGAGAATCTAACTATCCTTGCTCCTAAAGAAATTAAAGAAATTGAGGCTCTTAGGGCCTGATCTGGGTAACACTATTTTTAATTGAATACTCTTAATTTAAATGCTATTTAATTAAATCTTTAATAATAAAGCCTATTTTGAAAATTTTATGACGACAATCGATTTCCCCTCCTCCGCAGTACAGTTAGGGCCCATTCGGCTTGCGCACCCTTTTATCCTGGCTCCTATGGCTGGAATCACCAATTCGCCATTTAGGCGGCTAATGCGGCGACTGAAAAGTTCAATGGTGGTGTCAGAATTGGTGTCCGCTACAGGTATTGAGTACGCGGGGTCTAAAACCTTAGACCTCCTCAGATTTCACGATGAGGAGCGAGTTGTGGGACTCCAGATCTTTGGAGAAAACACTGAGCATTTGGTAAAGGCTGCTCAGCATATTGAGCGCAGCGGAGCTGATTTTGTTGATCTCAATCTCGGCTGTCCTGTTCCGAAAGTTGTAAAAAAGGGTGCAGGTTCCGCAATGTGTCGGGATCCGATTGCTTTAGGTAAGACGCTCGAAGCTATGGTGAAGTCGGTAAGAATTCCAGTTACCATTAAGATCCGAACGGGTTGGGACGCGGACTCCCGGAATGCTCTTGATGTTGTTCATGCTGCAACTGATGCGGGTGTAAGCTGGGTTGCGATTCACGGAAGGACCAGAGCTCAAGGATATAGCGGAGAAGCCGACTGGGACTTAATCGGAAATGTGAAAGCAAAGAGCTCCATTCCTATTATAGGCAATGGAGATATTTGGACTGCAGAAATTGCAGTTGATCGATTTAAGAACTACGGGGTGGATGCGGTTTTGATAGGGCGGGGCGCCCTGCGAAATCCTTTTATTTTTGAACAGTCGCTTGCCCTTCTACAGGGTTCGACTTATCAGGTGCCTAAAGCTGAGCGTTATGTTCAGTTGATGGAAAATCAGCGTGATTTGTTGAATGAAGTTTATGAGCCTCGAGTGGCGATGATCCATGCCCGAAAATTTCTCGCCTGGTATTCGGCGGGGTTTCCTGGGTGTCATGAGTTTCGGAGTCAGGTTTTTGCGATTCCAGAGCCTGAGGCTCTTTGGGCTGAGGCTCAGGCCTTTTTTGAAAAAAGTACACGAGAGCGTGATTTGAAATTCCTGAGCCAGCCATTTCTTATGGGTGGACATGGTTGACATCATGCGTTATCGAGTTTCTCCCCTCTTTTCCGATAAGTATATTTGGAAGGAAAAGGGAAAATATGAGTCTAGAAATAATGCCTCGAGGCGGTTTCAAACCAATATTGTTATTGGTCGTTTTGACTTTTGTGTCCAATATAGCTCATGCTGCAGACACAGATTTAAAGCGGGAACCTTCTCAAAAGAAAAAATCAGCTCGGGTGCCCCAGAGCCTAGCAGACAAGATTAAGAAGGTTTTTTCTGGCGGTGCAAAAAGAAAAACTCTAGAAGTATCAGTGCCCGAAATCACAGTGGTCGAACTATTTTCCAATCTGCTGATTGACACCGACGATTACGAAGGTTGGAAAGTCACAGGAGAAGGAATGGGACAATTGGTCGTTTGGACTCGACCCAACCAGGGCGAAGGCAATGCTCATAGCCGTAAAGAGGCTCTCGCGCAGGCTCAACGTAATGAGGCACACGGCACCAAAGTAGTAGTCCAGCAAATGACTGAACAGTCCATCCCGTTAACCCAAGAGACTAGGGTCTTCTTTGATGGCGTTAAAGACTCTGGGATCCATTTTGACGGAAGCCTAGAAGGCGTTGAATATGTTTTTGACCCTGCAAGTATTCATGAAACTGGCTCTCCGATTTCGTTTTACTTGGTAAAGCCTATGGCACAAGGATCGGCATCTCATTCTAGTTTATCCAGCAAAATGGCAGAGTGGGCAAAATCCTACGATAAAAAAGCGAGTGAGTTTAAGAGTCGAGGTTTTGAGCGTTTGGCACAAAAATATTCCGATCTTGCTTTTCTCGTTCTTAAGCAGAGTGCCGCCGCTAGCGGCGATTCGTTAGCTATGTTGGAATTGGGCAAGAGATCTGAAAAGGCAATCGCAGCAGGGCAAGGCAACCTGATTGAAGCTCTGGATTGGTTCCAAAAAGCGGCTCACGCTGGAAACGCTGAAGCGAAAGCCATGTTGGATCGCCCTGGGTTTCTGGATTCAGTGCATCTGATTCAAGAAACACAGCACGGTACTTCTCCTAAATTAGAATTAAAATTGGCAGCTCAGTATGCCTTGGGAAGCATCTTGGATGCCTATGAATCGCTCTGAGGCGAATAAGCTATTTAAGAAAAATTTGGAAGCCTGTGTGAAATCCGCTGCTGAAGGGGACGCCGAGGCTCATTATTACATGGGGTTAATTTATTCCGAAGGTTTAGGAGTGGCGAAGGATCTAAACGTAGGAAAAATGTGGATTAAAATAGCAGTTAGTCAAGGTTCGTCTGCCGTAAAGACAGTTGCTCAGGCTTACTTAGACCGTCAAACAAGACCTGTAGCAGCGGGTGCCAGTGGAGCTGGAGCGGTTTCTCATAGCACCGATTCCGGTTTAGAAACATATGGAATTCACCTCGTATCTTTGCCAGGTGGAACTTTTCAGATGGGAAGCCCAGCCAGTGAGGCTCATAGAAGTAACGATGAACATCAACACGAAGTGACATTGACCGCATTTGACATAATGGATGCAGCAGTAACTCAGAAAACTTATGCAATGGTCATGGGAAACAATCCCTCACGATTTCAATCGCCCCAAGATTGTCATGAGTCCGATGGAACTACCGATTTTGAAGAACTCCATGTGAATGGTGCAGTTGTAAAAGTTTGTGCCAACCATCCTGTTGAGAAAGTCAGTTGGAATGATTCTCTACAGTTTGTGTCCAAACTCAACGAAATCTTAGGGAGCAATGGCTATCACTTTAAGCTTCCGACAGAAGCTCAGTACGAATATGCGTTTCGTGGAGGTACGACAAGCGCTTTTGTGTCTGGAACCACGGATTCTAGTTTAGGAAATTTTGTCTGGTACCATGCAAATTCTGGAGGTCGTTCTCACGGAGTACGAACCAAACAGGCCAATGAATTTGGAGTTTATCGAAGTAGTGTGTGGGAGTGGTCTCAGGATTGGTACGGGGACTACCCCCGTGGTGCGGCCTCAGATCCTACGGGGTCTGCGAGTGGCTCGGACCGGGTCATCCGTGGCTGCCGCTGGGGCAGCTACGCCCAGTACTGCCGGT
>JBDSKY010000156.1:0-3476 GCA_039916675.1 Bdellovibrionia bacterium | reverse complement strand
TTTAACTCGCTTTTGAATAGTCGAAATTTATCGGTCTAAAATAATCCGGCAATACCCGGAATGCGATACCTGTTGCCTTCAGGCGGTAATTGATCTAATAAAAGGCACGGTAAAAACCGGAGGAGTTGAAGTTATGACCCCGAATCCAATAAAAGATAAAGTAGAGATTGCCCCAGCTCGTGGGAAACTTGCAGTTTTGACTCCAGGAATGGGCGCAGTAGCAACCACATTTTTTGCAGGCGTAGAAGCTATTAAGCGTGGAATAGCCAAACCCATTGGTTCTTATACTCAGCTTGGACAAGTTCGTTTGGGAAAACGGACTGAGAATCGATTTGTAAAAGTGAACGAGCTCGTTCCACTTGCGGATTTGGATAATTTGGTTTTCGGTGGATGGGATTTGTTTCCTGAAAATGCTTATGAAGCCGCTAAACATGCCCAGGTTCTTGAAAAAGATTTGATCGAAGCCTTGAAAGAACCTCTTTCTAAAATTGTTCCAATGCCAGCAGTTTTTGATAGAGATTTTGTTAAGCGCTTAGACGGCCCAAATGTAAAACTTGGAAAAAATAAAATGGAATTAGCGGATCAGCTTCGAGCTGATATTCGTAATTTCATGAAAGAGAATGATTGTGAACGCGCTGTGATGGTGTGGTGTGCTTCTACTGAAGTTTACACTCCTGCTACAGAAGTGCATGCAACTCTAAAGGCTTTCGAAGAAGGTTTGAGAAACAACGATCCCGCAATTGCCCCTTCTCAGATTTATACATACGCAGCATTACGTGAACGTGTTCCTTACGCCAATGGTTCACCTAACGTATCGGTAGAAATGCCTTGTTTGCAGGAACTGGCTATGGAAATGAGAACCCCGATTTGTGGTTCTGATTTCAAAACCGGTCAGACTCTTCTTAAAACCGTTATCGCGCCAGGGTTGAGAAATCGTCAACTCGGAGTAGCCGGTTGGTACAGCACCAATATTCTTGGTAACCGCGATGGTGAAGTCTTGGATGATCCAGGTTCTTTTAAGTCGAAAGAAGTTTCAAAGTCAGGCGTTCTGTCTGATATTTTTTCAGCAGAGAAATATCCTGACCTCTACAAGGATATTTGCCACGTAGTCCGAATTAACTATTACCCACCTCGTGGAGATAACAAAGAGGGTTGGGATAATATCGATATCTTTGGTTGGCTCGGTTATCCGATGCAGATCAAGGTTAATTTCCTCTGCCGCGATTCAATTTTGGCAGCACCGATTGTCCTCGACTTGGCTTTGTTTATGGACTTAGCAGGACGAGCCCAAATGCGGGGCGTTCAAGAGTGGTTGTCCTTTTATTTCAAGGCGCCCGTTGTGAATCCAGGCTTACAGCCAGAACACGATTTGTCTGTGCAGTTGTTGAAGCTTGAGAACACTCTCAGGTTTTTCACAAATGAAGAGTTAATCAACCACTTAGGGTTAACTTACTACGGTGTCAATGAAGGGCCCGACGCATGAGTTTCGAACTGCTCTCCGCCCTGGTCTTGTTCAGCTTGATTGGCTTTGTGGTTGTCGCCTATGGAGTTCGAGTAACTCTCAAGGGGCAAGCTCATTATGATCGTGTGAATCGCCAGGGCGGGAGCTTTTTGCTCAGCAAGAGCGTGATGGAAGTGGGGTATTGGTTTTTCCAACCTCTGGCCCGCTTTTTAGTCTTCTGTCATGTGACTGCGAATCAAATTTCCTGGGCGTCTTTGGCTTTTGGATTTCTTGCTGCATGCTGCCTTGCCTTTGGACATTTTGGAACAGGTGCTGTTTTTGCCGCTGTTTCGGCAATGATGGATTCTTTGGATGGTTTAGTTGCTCGTTTTACGGGGAGCTCTTCGGAAGCGGGCGAAGTTTTGGATGCCAGCATTGATAGATATGTAGAGTTTTTCTTCCTAGGCGGCCTGGTTATTTATTACCGCGAGATTCCCGTGCTTTTGGTTTTGGCGCTTGTTGCGCTTATGGGATCTTTCATGGTGAGTTATTCCACTGCGAAAGCAGAAGCTTTGCATATCGATCCTCCTAAGGGAAATATGCGGAGGCCGGAGCGAGCGCTTTATTTGACTCTAGGGGCTGCGCTATCTCCCGTTACGATTTCGTTTTTTGAAAATGGAGAGCGTCCTTACTCGATAGCCATTGGACATCCGATGGTGATGGCTCTTTGCCTTGTGGCCGTGATGGCAAACTTCTCAGCCATTGAAAGATTATGGGCTGTTGCTAGAGCAATTCGGATCAGGGAAGCTAAAGGCCCCACTGATTCCGGGTCACTATTTCCTAAAGAGTCGGATAGCTGCGGGGACGGAGACGAGAGCCGCAACCACGCAAGTCAGTTCACCGGCAACCGCTAACAAGCCAAAGCTTACGAATCCTTGGTTGCCCGCTATGAGTAGGGACATATAACCCACGATAGTAGAAAAACTGCAAAGTCCGACTGCACCTCCAGTGTGTTTGATCACATCTAAAATGCTTTCTTCTCCGTGTCGGTATCTTTGAAAAATATTGACGCCATAGTCGACCCCAATCCCGAAAGTGATGGGCAAGGCTATAAAATTCAAAAAATTAATCTTTAAATCAAATCCAAGAACAATTCCGGCTAACCATAAAACACCCAATAAAAGGGTGAACAATACCCAGCCGATGATCTCGACTTGTCTAAACAAGAGCACGACCAGGACGATTACGGCCAGGAAGGCACAAAGCGTGGCCTTTGGACCGTCCTGTGTAATGGCTCTGATCATGTCAGAAGTAATAGTGAGATTTCCTGCTACGGCAGCACCGTCCTCGATAGAGTCGGCCGCTGTTCGGAGTTGATCCACAAAGTTGATTAGGTTCTGACCTTCCCAAGTTTCATTAGTCAGGGGGGGCTCTACTAAAACCATTTTGCCCACGGAGCCGTCTTTTTCAGTGAATTTACTCAGTACAAGTGGAGGAAGGTCTGATTGGCGAATGGGTTTTTGAACGTGATCTGTTAGAAATTCTCGCACCAGAGCTTGATCCTTGTCGGAAAGGCGCGACAGAAGTTTGGGAGGAAGCAACTTTCGAATTTCACGAAGCACTGCGATTTTCTCAGTCTGATGATTGGGCAGAAAGTCATCCAACGTCTGCACAGAGGCAATTAGGCTGTGGCTGCCTTCTTCAGCCTTGATCTTTCGGAGCAGCGTTGCGATTTTTCGCGCGTTCTCCCGGGAATGAGGAAGGATTACGAGAGGAGATAAGTACCGCTGGAAGATTTCATCTAAGTGGGCTGAGAAATACATCGATCCACGCAACATGCTTTCCTTGTTACGCAGCTTGGACAGATTGGTTTCCAGAATATGGGGGCTAAACTTAGTAAACGTATAGATGGATGCTAAGGAAATCAATAACGAGAGAATCCAGATCTGCTTTGGGAAGCGACCGACCATCCAGCTAATTGCTCCAGAGACGCGCGCCTTCGGCGCTTTAGTTCTGGCAAAGTTAAAAGGTTTTA
>JBDSKY010000155.1:0-3696 GCA_039916675.1 Bdellovibrionia bacterium | reverse complement strand
ATCAAAATAAGAGAAATTAATGCCGCTGCTTGATGTGCTTCAATAGCGGCCCTTAATATTCCAGGATAATTTTTAACGACTCTCTCCGCTGGCACACCTGTTAAATAAGCCGGAATAGCCGCTAGTGCGCTTGCGAATAGGAGGCAGAGCCCAAATTTTTTTACATCGGATGATTTCAAAATTAGGCCCAGACCTAAAGCCGAGCCTCCGAAAAGGGGCAAGAATAGCGGAATGTGATTCAATAATAGATGAAGTTGTGCGCCGTTCATGAAATCCCTCTTGTCCTTCATTGACCAGGGCCTATGGTTTGCAAACCGACCTTTTGGGGCCAGAAGGAATTTGTTATGTTTGAAATCTGGTCTCGTATCCAATTAAAATCGAACCCGCTTTTATCTTATTGTTTTTTTTTCTGATTTTTTCTCTAAAATCCTATGCCGAAGTTTGCCCCTACCAGAAACCCGAGGAATGGCAGACTTTTATCAAGGTTCATGCCGAAAGAAGCAATTGGGTTGAAACCTGTGAAGATAGTGCATGCGATGAAGATTTTTACGAATTCGTAAAAAATAACGTTCAGCATACTTTTGAGGTCTGTGCAGATTTCATTGCTCGGCACGAAAGTATAAATCGCTGCACGGAAAATATGCGAAAATTTACCCCGGCATGGCTGCAGCAACACAGTGGAGATAGCTATGGTTTCACCGTAGATAACCACACTTACCTTTCAGAGCAGGAAGCCAAGGATAAACCTACAGGGATGATGATTCCTCCTAAAGCTATTGTCGCGGCACTTCCTAACAGGAAAAAGGTAGAAGCGGCGGCGAGAAAGAATGGTTGGAAATATTTGACACATGATTCCGCCTTGGGCGGGGTGAGGACATTTGTTTTTATTCCTGATGTGGCAGATCGATTTGACCAATGGCTTTTATTAAATCTTCAGGAAGGCAGTTCGTCAGTCAGCGCGGGTGCGCCTATGTCTCTCCTTACCGTTCAAAAGAAGGACCGTGCTGGAAATTTTTTGGCAGAAGTTCGCCTTCACTTTCGCGACTACACGCTGCAGTCAAAAGCTAAGGGATATGGTTTCGCTCTAAACGAAGAAAATAACGGTAAATGTTTCTCGTGTCATAGCAATGGAGTAAGACAATTAATTCCTAGAAAGACGCCAGTTTTAGAGGGTCAACCGGTTTTAGGAGAAAAAGAATTTGTTGAGAAAACGTCTAGACAAAGTCAATTTCCAGTTCCGGCCGAATTTCCTTTTCAGAGATTGCTAGAGTTCAACCGGAAGCTCCGTTCCTATGGAACCCCTAATTGGGACGGAAAGGTTCTCCCCGAGAATCATGGTCCTGCATTAGGTAAAGACCAAGGCTGCCTAGATTGTCACGATGGTAAAACTCGGGGGACTCTTACAGTTATTACCAGTTCGAATCAGCTGGAACAAAAAATTTTACATGAACTTAGTATGCCCCCGGATACTGGGCTCTCCCTTTACCTAGAACGAAAAGAGATGAAGAACCCAATGCTTTCTACAGAAGAGGAGAAATTTCTCAAACTGGCGTTCGATACCCAAAAGAAATTGAATCATGAATTTAAAAGCTCTCGCTATCCGACATTGAAGAAGTGGTTTCTGGAGAAGACCTGCCACTAACAACAGCGAACCAATTATTACAACAGGAGAAAAGATGACTATTTTAAGAACGTTCATAAATGTAGCCGCCATCGCTTTAGTGAGTCTCAGCATACCTCTCGCACAGGCTAAGACTCAGGACGTGAAGATTCAGGATTTAACTTTGACGGAGGAATCTGTAGGGGCAAAAGAGGTCGCCAGTAATGAAATGGATAGCCGTCGGCATGAGCATCGCCATGGCCATCATCATGGCCATTCTTATGGGCATCACCATGGCCATCATCATTCCGGGCATCACCACTCCTACAGTCACCACCATCATGATTATCATCACGGACACCATCATGACGGGCATCACTACTACAATAATCAGCCTCATGAGGCTCTGGATGCTAATGCCGAGATACCCACTCCAAAACTAAATATTCAAGACCCAACCGGATAAAGAGAATATTTATGTCGCCCTACAAGAACCAAGTTTGGATGGGGTTCGCGCTCTGTCATCTGGTATTGGTCGCTCTAGGTGCTAGCTACGTGGATCTTTCCAGGCTTGGTTCTTTAGGGAAAGTTTTGGGGTATTATAGTGAGCTTTCGGGCGCAGGGAGTGGTTATGGATTTTTTGCCCCTGGAATCTCGGGGCAGTTGAGAGTGCGATTCGAGTCCAATTCTCAACTGGGGTCTAATTCTGGCTTGGGCTTTATTGATGGCACAGTCGCGGAAAGGGCGGCTAGTCATGAAGCGATTTTACGCCTTGGAAATATTGTCGACCAATTTCCGACCGATGGTTTAGGAGAAGATGCTTACGATGACCCGGAAATTGGGGTCGATGCGGATAATAGATTGAAACGTTCGCTCGCATCGTCTCTCGCTGTGAATATGCTCAAGCGCCACCCCGAAGTTAAGCAGCTGGCGGTCTACCTAGAAGAATTTTCTCCAGTTTCAATGGAAGAATTTCGAAGCGGACTTCGTCCTCAGTGGACAATTCTCTACGAAGTAAAGTTTAAAGAGCCCTGATGGCATTCGTTTCTATAATTCATACTTAACGTAAATTAAGAGGGGGCTTTTAATGACAAGATCCGTAGCAATAGAAAAACTCCAAAATTTTTTCCTGATGCCAGCCTCTCCACGTCCGCTAGCTGTCCTTCGCATCGGTTTGGCTTTGATTTTAATTGTTCAGGCATTTCTACTTCGAAATTTCGTCCTGGATTTTTTTTCTCAAGACGGAATCATTCAGGGCGATCTTGCGAACTATTTTATCTCGCCGTATACCCCTCGTCTATCTTGGCTGGTCAATGCATTGTCGCCTTTTAACGTGAATGAGACTGCCTGTATTTATGGGACCTGTTCCGTTTATGGCATGAGTCTTATTTTTCTGGGCACGGGATTATTTACTCGGACTGCCTCTCTCGTCACTTGGTTCCTGCATTGGACGCTGATCAATACATCCCGCACCACTTCTTACGGGGTTGATCTTTATGCACACGTTTTTCTTTTCTATTTAATTTGGATTCCTGCCGGCAACGCCTTTTCTCTGGATGTTGCCTTGGGGTACCGCTCGGATGAAGCAACCTCTGAGGCCCGGCTGGGCCTACGGATCATTCAGCTTCACCTTTGCATTTCTTATTTCTTGAGCGGCCTTGAAAAAGCGCGCGGTGACCAGTGGTGGAATGGAGAATTGCTCTGGAGGGCGTTGAGCCTCCCCGTGTATCATCAGTTTGATATGTCTTGGCTAGCTTTCTGGCCTTTGCTATCGAAGCTGGGGGGCTGGACGACACTATTTTTTGAAATTGGATACTGCCTATTTATCTGGCCCAAGTTTACTAGACGCATTTGGATCGCCGGGATTGTTTTTCTGCATCTAGGAATCGCAGTTCTTCTCGGTTTGGATTTATTTGGCGGAATCATGTGCCTATTAACTTTGGCCGCGTTTGGGGTACCAACGAAAGTTTCTGAAGTTCGTAAGCCTATGCTTTGTCCGGTGCAGTCTTGAGGAACTTTAAACCTTTGTAGTTATCTTCAGCCCAGCGCAAGCCCCAATCTGTTTTGAACAGGATCACCGGCAAGCCGTCCCGGTC
>JBDSKY010000154.1:0-5606 GCA_039916675.1 Bdellovibrionia bacterium | reverse complement strand
CTACTCGAGCCATAGTGTTATTCATAGGTACGTTTTTGATCCTGGCCTACGTAGATTTTCGAGTACTTTTTGAAAGCAATCAGAACTGGAATACTATTTTTCTCTACTTCGAGATTTCTGTGATCTTTATTTTCACCTTCGCAGTGAAGTATCTGCAGGAAGAACAGGATAAGAAATTCATTCGCGGAGCATTTTCCAAATATGTTGCGCCTCTAATTGTCGATTCCATCTTGAAGGATCCTACCAAGCTTTCGCTTGGGGGCGAGAAAAGGGAGATGACTATTCTATTTTCAGATATTCGCGGATTTACCACTTTTTCTGAAAAAATGGATGCTAAGGCGCTAGCCTCATTCTTAAATGACTACCTCGGAATTATGACAAGAATCGTTTTTGCTAATCGTGGCACTTTGGACAAGTACATTGGGGATGCGGTCATGGCGTTTTGGGGAGCTCCTTTAGAAGACCCGCAACATGCCTATCAAGCTTGTTGCGCTGCACGAGAAATGGCCAAAGCTCTATCGGATAATAGAGAGCGATTCAGAACTCAATACGGTATCGAAGTGCACGCCGGGATTGGAATTAATTCAGGCGTCGTGAATGTTGGAAACATGGGATCAGAATCAAATTTCGAATATACGGTAATCGGAGATCAGGTGAATTTGGCATCCCGGGTGGAAGGAATCACGAAAGAATATGGAGTGGAGATCATTACCACGGAGTTTACTTTCGACTGCGTTGCGAAGTCTGGCAAGGAGTTTTTACCCCATCGAATTTTAGACAATGTTAAAGTGAAGGGTAAAAAGAGTGCTGTAAAACTGATCCAATTAATTCCGGAAGGTTTTGAATCGGAGGCCCTTCAACTTTTCAATGAAGGCCGTGAGTTTTATCTTGCTCGGAAATGGGATGAGGCAATGGCTAAGTTTGAAGCTGCGGATCGCCTTCTTTCTCCACAAGAAGGCGCGCATGATGGTCCCTGTGTAACCTATTTGGAAAGATGCCAGGCTTTCAAACTTACTCCTCCTGCCGACGATTGGGACGGTAGCTGGAAGATGGAAACTAAGTGACCGGTCAGCTTGCCCAGACTATAAAACCAAATGAGTTTGAGAGGTCAATTTCGACCAATCTACTGGAAAATTCCTCTTTTTCATCCTGCACCCAGCCCAATCTTGCCAGGGCGAGCTAGGATCACTAAAGTCTTTCACAGGTAAGTCTGCATTCATCCCTGGAAGGATCGAGTAGACTGTTGGAGGGCTGGTCATTTCTACAAGAAGTCGTTGGGAGGCTCCGTCGGTGTGTTCAAAGGGGTTCTCATCCGTGAAGCCACTGCCGGGATTCACAGTGTTTTCATCTCCGGGTGTACCTAGGGGAGGAACTTTTGCGTATTCAGGGTCTGCAAGGTGCCTAAAATAGTTGAGGTGAAGTTCTCCCCATTTTGGAAATTCTCTTTTGCCTTTGTTTGTGAGTTGGGCAATGGATTCTTGGAAGGTGCTCACTAATTTGCTTTTCCACTCTGAAGTCGTGTTGCCATTTAGCATGCGATAAAGTGAAGCTGAGTCTAATTTTTGAGTCGAGTACAAAGTTCCTACCCAACTGCGGAAGATGCCGCAGGCAACGCAATTCACATCAGTTTCAAAGTTCCATGCTTTGAGCAAACCTATGGCTGATGTTTCTTTCTCACTTAATCCGGAAGGGGCGACAATTGCCAGAGTGGTCAAGAGTTTAGGTAAAATAAAGCGAGCATCAACGGCTTGCACGTCGCATTGAATCTTTTGATTCGATTCAAGATCATGTTGAGGTGAAGCTTTCAAAAGCTCCTCAATTCTAAAGGCACGAAAAGCGCTTTTTGGAGCTCTTCCTGAACTTAAAGGAGCGCCAGCAGGCCAATGAGTATTATTGGCGGTGACTACAAAGCCTCGATCCGGATTTAGAACATGAGGCATTTCTTCTCGCGTTAAGGGTTGAGAGAATTCAGGGTTATTTTCCACTTCTGCCAGAGTCTTATCGAGAACTGAAAATGCGTTCCCCTTGGTAGGTCTAAATATTCGCCCAATGGCACGATATCCGATGGAACCCTGATCATCCGCAAAATTGAAATTCCAGCTTGGAACGCCCGTTTGTGCCAAGTAATTATCCATTTCACGAACGTTTTGAGAACGCATAAAGCCTAGTAGTCCAGCAAAGTCTTTAGCTTTCAAATCAAATCCAGTCCATCTTAACACTACCGCTTTTCCGGAAGGAATATTGGGTATTGGCAATACGGGCAGCTGAGTGGCAGTGCGCTGAAATGATTTAAAGAAGAAAGGAATTTTAAATTTCCATACTTTGACCCAGATCAAGGGGCGAAAAGTTTTGGCCTGCTCTAGTTCTTTTTCAGCTACGAAAGTTACTTTCGCAGCTGGTAAGAACGAGTTGGTAAGGCCCCAGCTTACATGGCGGTTAGCGCCACTAAAGATGAATGGAACTCCCGGAAAGGAAGCCCCGATTGCGTCTATTTTACCAGCATCTAAATGGACCCAGTGCCAGAAAGTAGGGCGTGTAAGTCTTAAGTGAGGATCGTTGGCCAGCCACGCCTTGCCTGATTTACTATATTTTGGACTGACCACCCAGCTATTACTCCCCATATCGGGGCCACCGAGTATCGAGTCTAGGCTCGAAAGATCCATCTTTCCGCCTGTATATTTCTCAGCAATCGTAAAAGGGGCTGGAGATGAAGCTGTAGCTGAAGGCAGAGTGGAAGAGGGTTTTATTGTTGGATTTGAGAGGTCCTCTGTTTTTAAGATGGAAGCATCCCAGGGCAAGCCTATGGGATCAAAGAGGTCTAATGTTTGATTTCCAAATATTTTAGATCTTTCAAAATCGTCGAGTTGGGTAAGGAAAGTTCGTCGGGTTTGGTCAAAGGATTGAAGAAGGCTGATGGCAATCGTGTCTTGAGGGCGCCAAGTGTCGGGGGAGTAATTGAATTTTTGAAATTCGTAAACCCCTTTGCTCACGGCTTCTTTCATTCCCCGGTTAACTCCCCAGCTATAAGCCCAGAATACGTCTTGGTCTTCTTTGCTCATTTCCTGAAAAAGGGAATTTGCTTTTTCTTGTAGGCCCAGAAGGCGCAGAAAAAAGTCAGAGCGAATATTACCTTTGCCGAAAAATTCAGCTTTCCGTCCTTGGACGGTCTTTTTGAAAAAATCCATCTGCCATCCGCGATCGCGGGCATGAATATATCCCAGGCAAGCCGTGCCTACGCGCTCATCTAATGCGTGGATATGGGGAATGCCTTGTTCGTCATCCCAAATTTCGCAAGGTTTCCCCTTCAAAGATTCCTCTAGTGGATTGCTGTAAGGGGGGGCCAATGGGTCTGCAGAGCTGTTTATTTGAAAAGCTAAAAGGAGAAGGCATACTCCAAATCCAAATAAGGAAAGCTTTGAAAGGCAAGTTATGCGGATTTTTTTATGCTTCACTTCTTCACGTCTCTTTCAACTTCGTCATTTCAGCTCATTATGGAGCTTGATCATTCACCGGCAATGTTGGGGGTTGCATCAGGGTCCACCAGCGCTTACCAAGGCGATGGGGGATGCGTCCAGACAAAATCTGTGCGATTAAGGCTGCGGTTACTCCTGCGGATTCCAGTTGTGGTGTATGTCCTATTTTTCGTAGGATTACTGCGGGTTTCTGGTCCGTTTGGTGAGGGAGTAATTGGAGCCATGCGGGAATGCAAGAGGGAGGGACTAAAAGATCTTTCTCACCCCAAATTAGCCAAACGTTGGCTTTTATCTGACCTGCCATAGTTTCCAATGAATGATCCATTCGAAAGGAAGCTAAAAACTGGACAATATCTTCTCGCTTAAGAAAATCACCCAGGAAGGGTAGAACCCAACCAAACCACGCCGGTTCTTTTGAGAACAAATAGGGTCGCAAAGATTGAAAGCCACCTTTTTGAGATCTTCGGAAAATATCTTCAAATTCTATTCGTGTCTTTATATCCGGGAAAATTCCGGAAGGACAAAATAACAAAAGAGTGGAGGGGCCGGAATAGTTAAGCTGGTTGGACTTGGGACGTTCTTTATTTCCACAAAGAGCGGCATAGTGGGCTGCTAGCCATCCTCCCAAGGAGTGTCCAATTAAAGTGTGCGGTTTCAATGAGTCTAGTGCATCACAGGTAGCTGCGAACATGAGGTCGGCGGAAGGAAAGGCTTTCTCTTTTGTAAGAACGCCTCCAAAGCCCGGAAAATCAAAAAGAATTACTTCGTCGAATTCTTTTTTTAAGACGGGAGAGAGCAGAACCATGACAACATGCCAGGAGAGAGGGGAGTCCCCAAATCCTGGAAGGAGTACCAACCTCTTTGGGTAGGGAAGCTTCCGGTCCTGAGTTTTTAGTGTTCTTCGCCAGTATCCCATCTTGAGATCGCCACTTCGACGTGTTTCCCAACGATATCCATAGGCTTTGAAAATACCCTGTGCAACCCACTGAAGGCCCGGGAAATGCGACGATTTTATTAGCTGGCTTAATTTCCGAATCGAACGATCAGACATTTTCCTCCTTGTACTGAATCATTTCAAAAAAATCAAAGTGACAACTGCTGTAAATTAACTATTCTGCTGTTCTATGAAATCGCTGCCCTTTCGACCAGATAAAAAACTAATCGACGTACTTTCATCGCAAAACTTCACTCTGTCCGCCGAAATCATTCCACCTAGAAATGGTTCAGAACAGACGAAGATTTTGGATCAGATTGACGTTTTGATTCGTTCTGGAGCCCAGTTCCTAGCCGTTACGAAGGGTGCGGGCGGTAGCTTGCGGGGAGGGAGCCTTCCTATCGCACAGATGATTAAAGAGCAGTTTGGTATCCCCTGTATTGCTCATTTTACATGCCGTGATTTAACCCCGTTCGAAGTCGAAAATTTACTTATGGATCACCACTATTTCGGAATTCGAAATATTTTAGCATTAAGAGGTGATCCGCCGGATGGACAAACTACCTGGCAGCCTAGAGAAGGCGGCTATAATTATGCGCATCAGCTCATTCAACAGATTAGAAATTTGAATAAGGGTATCTATCTCAACCGCCCAGGAGGTCCTTCTACCGTAGGCGGAGAAATTGAAAAAACAGATTTTTGTATTGGCGCTGCTGCCTACCCTGAGCATCCCAATGAAAAGGAGCGAATCGAGTTCTTCCGTCTGAAGGTGGAAAACGGTGCGGAATATGGCATGACTGATATGTTATTTGATCCGGATGCTTATGCTCGTTTCAGGGACCTCTGTCAGAAAAGTGATGTGAATGTCCCCATCCTCCCAGGTACCCGCTTCTTGAAGACCAGGGCCCAGGCTTTAAGGATGATGGATAAGTTTAAGGTAAGAATTCCCGGCAATATCTTGGAAAAGTTAGATGAAAAAGAAGGCCCGGGCACAATGGAGAAAGGGTTAGAGCTTTTTCTTTCGCTGGCGGACCGACTTCGCAGCCTCGGAGCTCCTGGAATTCATCTATATGTAATTTCTGACACTAAAGGTGCATCTTCTGCACTTACGGGATTGGCATCTGGAAAAAAATAGAGTAAACACTATTTCCTCTACTATGCCGGGGTGGCGAAATTGGTAGACGCACAGGACTTAAAAT
>JBDSKY010000153.1:0-3128 GCA_039916675.1 Bdellovibrionia bacterium | reverse complement strand
TCTGTATCCCACATCTATTAAGCTGATGCATGAAATACCCAGTGATTTAAATAACTACTCATTTGTTTTGGACCTTGCTTTTGAAAATCACAATAATGAGGAAGTAAAAAATATAACCGAGAGCTATCTTGAGGTTATTTTTGGAAAAATTTCTTCGAATGAAGACCTTCGAAGTACGCTTCTTTCACACTGTATCAATAAGAAGCAGAAGGTGAATATTAATGCTTTCCTTCAAAAATATGGAAGGGAGCTTGTTAATAAACGCTCCAATATTGCCTCGGTGGTGGGGCCTTTACATGAGGCAGTTTCTACTGAGGACGTGGAAATAGTTAAACTTTTCCTGGAAGCGGGTGCCGATCCAAACTTAAAAGATTATTTTGGTACTACGCCCCTCCATTACGGAGCGTTGTTAGACAACTTTGAAACTATAGTTCCAGAAATTTTAAGAGCAGGTGGGAATATCGACGCACAAGACAATTCTGGAAAGACCATTTTACATTATGCTGTGGAGTCGAGAGATCTTCGTAGGGTTAAGTTCGTGGTAAGTCAGGGAGCAAACTTAAATCTTGAAAGCGAAACTTCGGCAACTCCTTTGGATCTCGCTCTACGATTTGGAAATCAAGAAACCGTAGAATACTTAAGAAGCAGAAATGCAATTCAAAGCAGTCCCGTATGGGTGCCAGGTTTAAGGTTCTTTAATTCTATTCTAAGCTATTTTAGATCTGTGGCGGGGTAACCGGAATTTCTTGATTTCCGTTACTTAAATCCTGGAAAGTGCCATCCCCTCGTATATAAAATTCGTGGGATCCTCTGCGGTGCGAAAACAAGGCGTCTACTTGCCATTCTATTTGAAGCTGCATTGCGCCGATCGGATCACTGTGGCTTCCAGCGTTAAAGACCTTTGAAACTAGAACATTGGATGAAAAGTGGTAACCCCAGCCTACATAAAGATTAGCGGGCATGATCGTGACATTTGAAAGGTAAAGGCCCTTACCTTCGTAAGTCCCTCGTGGAAGAAAAAGGAGCCGGTAGTAAAAATCTACTGCTTTTTGTCCAAAGAACCCTGAGTAAGTTATATGATAGACCTTTGATACAGGGGTAGCCCATGCTTCCAAATCCTCCCACTGTGGAACTCCTGATGGCAGGGCAAAAGCTGTATCTTGCTTGATATCGCTAGTTGGGCGGTTTTGCTCAATTAAAGTCCAGAGACCTTTTCCAATATTCATAATATTTTCCAAGATCACGATTAGAGATAACGAATTGGAGTTATATGAATTTCTATGAGTTGGATAGGGATAGCCTTCAGGAATGAAGCCGTCGTCAATAGATTTGAGCTCTTCAATTTTAAATTCTCTTATTCCAAATTGGTCTTCCGACGCATCTGAAGGGATAAAGACTTCATTTCCGGATGGGGATTCAAAAGTAAGGGGTTTAGTATCGGCGAAGGTTGCAGGCGAATGAAGTAGGAGAGCGCTAAAGACCTGGAAAATTAAAAGGAATAAGGTTTGGTTTTTATGCATTCGGCCTCTTTTAGCTTCAGTGTTGAAAAACTCCTGCGAAGGTTATATTAACCTGTTCGCTCGATCCTACAAGAACCATTATGCCGAAAATCCTAAAATCCTAAAATCCTGAATGACGGCCCTGGTCTAGTTCCTCAATAATTACGACTAGACTATTTTCCTATTGACGCTCCGCGATGTGATTGATATGTACATCTTTCACAAGCCCTTTGAAGGTCTGAAGCCAGTGAGATTCTGGCACTGTTCCGCAGCGGTATTGGAATGTTTCCTAAGTCCGATCGAATCAACTGGTATAACCAAAAGTCTCACATATTGAGATTTTGTCTCTCGAGAAAGAGTTTAATGTTCAAGCATTTATTCGCCCTTTTTAATTTTAAAAATCATGGATCACGATTTCTCTCTTTCTTGAGCTTAGGTGCTACAAGTTTGATCTTTATAGTAGGTATTGCGTCAGCAAATGATTCGTTCGATGAATTTCTTCGCGAATGTGAAGCCATTTTAAGTCAAAAGTCTTATCAAACTGTATACCTTCCTCAAGCCGAGTTGACCCTGAGCAGCTCGGCTCAAACCATAGAAGATATCGAAGCTGAAAAAACGCGGAATCATTTCGAACATAGTGTTAATAAGTCAGCTGAGACGTTCAAAGATCGTTCAAAGGCGGTTGGGAAGTTTCTTTTTTTTGATGGCGCCGGCGTTCGGTATTTTGGAAAGTATCTAGGACAAGGAATAGATTTTCTTTCAAAAAAAATAAAAGTTTGTTTACCAAATCGAGTCGATGGGAATGAGCCCACTCCTACTCCAGCTTGTATTTGGTTAGAAGACTTGCTTCCGGTAAATAATAGCGAACTGGTAGCCTTTCGAGGAGTTACCGGGGGAATGATGGTTCTCCTCGGTCTTACTAGTATTTACACTACTTTAGATAATCTCGTCTTAGTTCCTGTTTATTACCATCTTACTGAAAGTGCCGTTGAAATTATTTGCCATAGGTATGAACCGAATCTAAACAGGATTGAAAAGCGAAATTCTCTGCTTTCAGAACTCATAGCTTCGGACAGAGTTCAATCTCCTCGCCTCCTAGAAATCAGAAAGAAGATAGCCGAAAATACGGGTAACTTAGTCGGTGAAGTTCATCATTCCTTTGATTTTATTAATGCTGCCGGGCTAGCGTATATTCCTGCAGAATTCGACGAGGTCTTTCATTCGATCTCGATTTGTATGGGTCTTTCTAGCATGGTCCGAGGGCAGAAGAAGCTCTATGAGTGTTACAAAGGACCTGAGAAACATAAAGAAGAGACGTTAATTTTCGAGAAAGCTTTTAAAGAGATTGTAGAGCAAAGCGTTAGCCATCGTCGCCAAGAAATCCAAACTCTCATATATAAGGGGCAAGATCTGCTGCATTCGACTGGTATCTTTCTCTATTCTAAGAGAATTTTAATTGAAAGCAGACTTGAGCTATTGAATCACGCCATGAATTGGCTGAATCAATTCGAGGCAAGGGCTACCCAAAAAATTTCTGATAGAATTTCTGGGATAGAACAGCAACTGCTCTTGAAAGAGAAACGGCTTTCGCTGCAGGAAAGAGTATATGGATGGTTCGGACAAGGGACA
>JBDSKY010000152.1:0-3206 GCA_039916675.1 Bdellovibrionia bacterium | reverse complement strand
AGAGTTCAAGCGGCCCGGTAATATTCACAATGCAATGGGACTTCGTTATTCGCTATCGGTTAGTCGAACCATAGAAGGGGCAGCTGGATCACAGGCCGCTAATTTTAAAAGTGTCTATGGAGGTATTTATGATCCTGAATTTGCACTTTTTTATGAATATCAGCCGTTTCACAGTGAATGGCTTGGAAACATAGGCATAGTAACAAACGTTGGTATTGACTATTTTTACGGAGTAGCTCGATTTGCACGTGAACTTCCGAAGCCGGGCGGTGGAGTTTTCCCCATTAATTCTCTTACAAAACTTCAGTTTTTTAGCGTTCCAGTCACTATTGCACTTAATTATCGCTTTAACTTGCTTCGAATTCTTCGGCCGTATGCGATGATTGGACCAACTTTGATTGGTTATCTTGAAAGTAGGAATGACGGAGGTCCCGTTCTAAAAGGATATTCCCAAGGGTTTACTACCTCGATTGGTGTATCCGTACTTATGGATTGGATTAATAAGAATTCGAGCTGGGATCTTTACTCTAGCTTCGCGGTGAAACACTATTATTTAACTTTGGATTATACCCGGCTGGTCCCGCTGAGTGGTGATGTAAGGTTCTCTTTTGAAGGAATCTCTGCTGGTCTTACATTCGAGTATTAGGATTTAATTATGTGGAAATATGCAGCCCTGCTCTCTTATGAGGGCACGTATTATTGCGGTTGGCAGAAGCAAAAGGGTTCAGGCGCTGCGGGTCTCCCTAGTATTCAGGCCACGATTGAGCAAGCCATTGGGCAAATAACGAAGGAAGAACTTTCGATTGTAGGCAGTGGACGGACAGATGCCGGGGTTCATGCTGTCGGCCAAGTTGCGCACTTTATTTTGAGGAACAAGGAATGGGATCCTTTTATTCTTCTGCGGGGTCTGAACGGGAAGTTGCCAGACAGTATTAGGGTTTTGGCCATCGTTACCGTGCCCCTAGAATTTCATGCTCAGCGCTCAGCGGAAAAAAAACAATATAGTTATTATTTCCAACAAGGTCCCTGCCATATCTCTCATCTGTTGCCCTACAGTCGATGGATTCGAAAAAGATTGGATCTTAAGGCTATAAGCGAGGCCCTGAGTTACCTGCAGGGAGAGCACGATTTTAAGGCCTTTCAGGCATCCGGATCTAAGCCTGGATCAACAGTTCGCAAGATTCTTGAGGCCGATGTCAGTCTACAGCCCGTTGTTTTTCCGAGTATTGGTTTTTCTGCCAATTTAGAGGAATCTCATCAAGTAGCTCTAGTCAGAATCCGGGTTTTGGGGACGGGTTTTCTGAAACAGATGGTACGAGGGATTGCGGGCACTATGCTGCAGATCGGCGAGGGTCGTAGGGCTCCCTCATGTATCAGTGAAATTTTAGAGAGCCGGAGCCGTGATGCCGTGGGTCCAACTGCCCCTGCTAGGGCGTTATGGCTTGAGAAAGTGTGGTATCCACCCCATTTCGGCCTCCATTGGTAATTATTTATGAGCCTTTGGTCCAGGTTAGAGGTCCGAGTGGCTATATGTATTGACAAATTGGGGTGGTCTCGAATAGAACTCCAGCCATGGAATTTAGCTTAGAAGTTGAAAAGCCGTCTAGTATTCTTCGAAAATTAAAAATCAAGATCCCTGCAAATGTGGTGAAAAACCATTTTGAAAAGGGTTTAGCCGAAGTTCAGAAGACGGCCAAGATAAAGGGCTTTCGTCCAGGCCAAGTACCAATGACGATTGTAAAGCAATACTACGGCGAAGATGTTCGACATCAGGTTTTTCACCGTCTTATTGACAACTCAGTACAAGAGGCAGTTCAGGGCCAAAAGATCCAATCCGTAGGGAGTCCTAAAATCGAAACTCCAGATCATAAGACTGGCGAAGGGGAGCATGATCATACCCTTTCTGAAGATAAAGATCTTTCCTTCACCGCTACGATAGAAGTGATGCCTGACGTTCAAGTTAAAGGTTATAAGAAGCTTAAAATTAAGCAGGAAAAAGTAGAAATTACTGATGCGGGCGTAGAAAAAGTAGTTGAAAATCTACGAAACTCACAAGCTGAGTTAACTCCCGTTGTTGCGGCTCGCCCTGTCGCTAAAGGGGATTTTGTTGATACCCAAATTTTGGGTGGCCTAGTGAAAGACGGTGCTGTTGAGGCCCGTGAAGACATGAAGGGTTCTAAAGTTATTGAAATTGGCTCTAATGCCTGGATTCCAGGGTTTGAAGAAAACTTAATTGGAATGCAGCAGGGTGATCATAAGACATTCAGGCTCAATTTTCCTGCTGATTTTGTTGAAAAGGAACTGGCGGGACTTGAAGCTGAGTTCACCGTCACGATAAATGAAATCAAAGAGAAAAAATTAGCACCTTTAGACGATGAATTTGCAAAGCAGCTTGGTTATGAAGATCTTAAGGATCTTAGAACTAAAGCTAGAGCATTTTTGCTTCAGGAAAAAACTCAAGAGTCTGATAAAAACGCCAGGACTCAATTACTATCTACATTGATCGAAAAAAATCCTTTCGAAGTGCCAAGGGCTATGGTTGAAGCTCAGACTCGAATCCTTGCTCAAGATTGGGCTCAGGAGCTGAAGAAGCAGAATTTTGATGATAAAGCTGTGGAATCGATCATTAAAAATGAGCTAGATGAATTGATGAAGCGTGCACAAACTCAAGTGATGGCAAGTCTTGTCCTCGAGTCCGTTGCAAAACAAGAGTCTGTTGTGATTAGCCCTGAGGATATTGCAACTGAGATTACTAAGCTGTCGGCATCCATGAAAGTCGAAGAAGAGAAGCTTCACGATTTTTATGCTAAAAATTCGGGCCGCAAAGGCGACTTAGAATTCAGATTACGGCAAGAGCGCACCATTAAATTTCTTCTAGATAATGCAGAAATTACATCTGTGGCTGCGAGCGAGAAATAGTTCGGAAACGTAAATTGGATTCCATACTTAAACTTGCTTAGTCCAGCCAATGTTTGGGATCTGACCACTCGCCCTACTGCGATGAAGAAGAGGTTACTCGCGTCATCTCGGATGATAAGACGTAGCCACCTTCGACATTCAATAGTTTGAGAAGTGTGCAGTGAGCATCCAGACCGAGAGATATCCTTCAAGTACCCTGGAATTTTTACACTGCTTTGTGCAAAAAAAGTCCAAAATATTTTTGCGTCAAACTCGTATCTTATATCTTTTCTTTGTTGCACGGGGTG
>JBDSKY010000151.1:0-5186 GCA_039916675.1 Bdellovibrionia bacterium | reverse complement strand
CTAACCTCGCGTCCCGCCCAATGGGAAGTTGACGCAGTTCGCATGATGATCCGTTTATCAGAAGAGACTGGATGTAAAATCCATATTGTCCACCTTTCTGCGGCAGATGCTCTAGAGGACATTCACCAGGCAAAAGAGCGCGGAGTTCCTTTAACCGTAGAAACTTGCCCTCACTACCTCACCTTTACCGCTGAAGATATCCCCGACGGGGCCACCCTTTTCAAGTGTGCTCCTCCAATTCGGAAAAAGGAGAATCGTGAACGACTCTGGAAAGCCTTAGAGATTGGCACAATTGACTGCATCGTCTCTGATCATTCGCCTTGTATGCCAAAATTAAAGGAGCTAGAGAAAGGAGATTTTAAAAAAGCTTGGGGCGGTATCTCTAGCATCCAGTTCAGCTTGCCCGCAGTGTGGACGGAGATGAAAAAACGACACCTCCCACTTTCTCGTTTATCGACTTGGATGAGCTGTAACACTGCATTACTCGCGGGTCTTGCCGAACGTAAAGGCTCACTTCAAGTTGGATTTGACGCAGATTTCATAGTTTGGGATCCCAATGCCAAACAAGTTATCGAATCTAGCCACATTTACCACCGGCACTCGCCAACCCCCTATGAAGGATATCAGTTTTATGGCACGGTTTTAAAGACGTTTGTTCGGGGGAACTTAGTCTACAATGCCGCTGCACCTTCAGATAAATTTTCAGAACTTCCGATGGGGAAGTTACTTTCACGAAAACAACGTAGAGGAAAATAACTTTGATAATTCCCGCTGAGACCAGCCGACTAAGAGTTCCATTTACTGATCTACTGGACCTAGCCTCTGAAAAGGTGGGAGGAATAGTACTTTCAACTTCGGACGACTTTTTTGCGCCCAAAGAAAATTTGATCAAAGGGCCCGCTCCAATTTTTATCCCAGACCAGTTCACAGAATTTGGCAAATGGATGGATGGATGGGAGAGCCGAAGAAAACGAAACCTTTCTCCAAATAATGACCATGACTGGTGTGTCATCCGACTAGGCATTCCAGGAATAATTAGAGGCGTCAACGTGGATACCTCTTTCTTCGTCGGAAATTATCCTGAGTCTTGTTCAGTGGAGGCCTCAGAAGAGATTCGCGGATCCTCTGAGATGACTTGGGAGGAAATTCTTCCTAAATCTCAGCTCCAGGGAGGAATCGGAAATCTGTTTCCTATCCTCAGCTCCAAACGCTGGACCCACCTACGTCTCAAAATCTTTCCAGATGGCGGTGTCGCCCGACTACGAGTTTATGGCGAGGTAGCGCCCAATTGGAACGCGATAAAAAAAACCAAAGAATTGTTCGACTTTGCTGCAGTAGCTAACGGAGGACAAGTCATCTCCTGCAGTGACATGTTCTTTGGTCAGAAGGATCATCTTATCTTTCCTGGACATCCGATAACGATGGGAGAAGGCTGGGAAACTCGCCGCAGACGTGGACCTGGGCATGATTGGACCATTATAAAGTTAGCGCGAACGGCAAAGCTTCAAAAGCTGGAAATCAATACCCACCATTTCAAAGGTAATTTTCCAGAATCGTGTTCTGTTGACGCATTAACATTGCCAATCAACGCGTCGGCATCCTTAGAACCCGACTTATCCCCTTCTGATTTTCGAGATAGACCCGACCTTCAATGGCGGGAACTCCTGCCGAGGATTCAATTGCAGGCCAATGCGCATCGGATATTTGAAAAGGAGCTATTAAGAGAGGTGCTCAACCAAAATATTGACTACCTTCGGTTAAATATCTATCCCGACGGTGGAATTAGCCGTCTCCGTGCCTATGGAACTCTTGAATAGAGAATAAAATGACTTTAGATAAATTAAATACACTCACTCCCAATGAAGCCGAAGCTGCTTTTTCGAAATGCTGTGGCTCTTCCAAATGGGTCGCTCAAATGATTTCTTCTCGTCCTTTTTCAAACAAAGAAAAATTGCTAGAAACTGCGACCAAAATTTGGAACTCACTTGCTCATTCTGATTGGTTAGAAGCTTTTTCACATCACCCCCGAATCGGAAAAATTGAAGACCTAGAGGCAAAATTCTCAACAACTCAGGCCTGGGCAACCGAAGAGCAAAAAGGGGTTCAAGGTGCTCCGCAGAATATTATTCAAAATTTAGCGCGAGAAAATTTAAACTATGAAAACTTGTTCGGCCATGTCTTTCTGGTTTGTGCGACGGGCAAGACAGCCGAAGAAATGCTTTCCCTGCTTCGAATCCGGATTAAAAACCCACCCTCGGCAGAGCTGAACATCGCCGCACAAGAACAAAACAAAATCACCCACATTCGTCTGGAGAAACTACTTTCAAATGAAAACATCTAAAAGCCCTGTGACTACTCACATTCTAGATACAAGCCGAGGAAGGCCTGCTAGCAGCGTTACAGTCACTTTAGAAACCCAATCACCCGATCGCGTTTGGACACATCTCTCTTCTGAAGAAACCGACGCAGATGGGAGAATTGATAATTTTCCAGGGTTGGTTACGCAAATGCAGGCAGGAATCTATCGGCTTACTTTTATGACCGAGCCATATTTCAAAATTTTAAATATGGAAACTTTTTACCCTAGCGTTACTGTCATTTTTCAAATTCGGACACCCGAAAAACACTACCATGTGCCGCTTTTAATCAATCCATTTGGCTATTCTACCTACCGAGGTACTTGAAATATGAAAGACATTATCCTACGTTCCTTGACCTCAGAAATGATTCAGTCCGTTCGCAAACCCCTTCTCGAAGGAAATCAAAACTTTCGAAAGCAGAACCCCGGCGACCCTATCGGACGACAACCTATCCATACTGTGTATGGTGGCGCTCAAATTTTCAACTCTACCGTGGCTCAGAAAATGAGCGAAGCTGCATTAAAGGCACTAAAAACTTATGCACCCTCACCAAAAACTTTAGCTCAGGTCCTCTTGCCTACCGGGTCTGCTCCAAGCGCGCTCTGGGATCAAGTTTACGAACGTGTGTTGGAAAAATTAAAACGAGAGGCAGTGGAAGACTTTCGTATTGATTTTGAAGACGGATACGGCATTCGTCCAGATTCCGAGGAAGATGCTCATGCTCAGTCCACGGCTCTGGAAGTGGCACAAGGAATGGCGCATCATACCCTACCTCCCTTCATCGGAATACGAATCAAGCCTTTTAATGAAGACAACGTGATGCGGAGTATTCGCACTTTAGATATATTTCTCAGCACTCTGCTTTCAAAAACCGGAGGCCTTCTGCCGGATGGCTTCGTAGTGACATTACCCAAAATCACGATTGCAGAACAAGCCGAAGCGCTTTCAAACTGCCTCTCTTGGATTGAGAAAAAACAGGGCTTGGAATCCAAAACGATTAAGTTTGAAATCATGGTCGAAACTCCGCAATCAATTCTCTGCTCTAGCGGTCAATCTCCTCTGAGAAAATTTGTAGAAGCGGGAGACGGACGCTGCATAGGTGCCCATTTCGGAACTTATGATTATACTGCAGGATGTAACGTTACAGCTCAATACCAAACCATGGCAAATCCAGTCTGTGACTTTGCCAAACATGTGATGCAGGTGTCTCTAGCCGGCACTCCTATTTTCCTTTCTGACGGTGCAACCAATATTATGCCGGTAGGACCTCACCGAGAAACACAGGGTCAACCTCTTTCAGACCAGCAATCGGCGGAGAACAGGGCTGTGGTCCATCGCGCTTGGAGAAAAAGTGACCAACATATTCGTCATTCACTGGAGACAGGCTTTTACCAAGGCTGGGATCTCCATCCTGCGCAGCTTCCAATTCGTTATGCGACCACTTATATTTTCTTTCTTGAAGGGCTTGAAGAAACCACAAAACGACTGAAATCTTTTATGGAGAAAGCTGCAAAAGCGACCTTGCTTGGAGACATTTTTGATGATGCCGCTACTGGACAAGGCCTTCTCAATTTTTTCCTAAGAGGAATAAGCTGCGGGGCAATTTCAGAAGCTGAAGCCGAGGCTACGGGTTTGACCCTGGAAGAAATCAGAACTCGATCTTTCCTCAAAGTCTTGGAAGCTCGAAAAACGAGTGGAGGATGTTAAAACATCTTCCAAACAGACTCAGCCGGCTTTAAATATTTGAATTGGCGATATTTATTGCACATAGGAATAAGAATAATAAGTCCTAGAAACCAGCCCACAGCTTCCCGCAAAAGGGTGGCGTCCTTTTGACCCATAAATATCCCCATGAATGCATAAAGAAAAAGATGGGCAACGTAAAAAAAGAGCGCACTCCCACCAAGGATTTCAAATGGGGTTAACCAACGGGCGAATCGCGAATGTTCCAATCGATAAAAGCAATAAAGCATCAAGGAAGAAAGACCTAGGGTAAGAGAAATATAGGCAATGCTAGGTGGATACTTAACGGTGTAGAAAAAAGACCACCATTCATGGATCGGAATGAGGTTTAGGCTTCCATAATGTCCACCCAAAACTCGAAGGCAGACGAAGAGTCCAAGTGCAGCTGCCCCAAAAGGCAGCAACAAACTAAAAGCTTTCCCACCGACACGAATGAGAAGACGACCAAATAAAAGCCCAAGTCCAGCAACTCCTAGCCAAGGAAACGGAGCGAAAAGTACGTTAACTTGAGGGGTCTGCCCGGGAATTGCCAAAATTCTAGGAAGAATACTTATATTGGAATTCCAAAGATCAGGCGTTGGAACAACCCAAGGAGTAATCAGGACCGCAGCTGTTGTCATAATCGCCAAATACATCGAGGGTAGCTCTAGAATCAAAGAACAAAAAATCATCATCAGTCCCAACATGTATAAAACCCCGAAATAGACTTGAGATAGGGCCAGAGGGAACCCAATATTCCAAGCAGGGTTTTCCACGAAGAACTGCAATAAGACTAGAATTGCGCCCCGAATTGCGAAATATCGGGTAATTTTTGCTTTTGACCATCCGGCAGACCGCCGGTTATGGGAAAAAAGAATCATGCTAGTAGTCATGAGAAATAAAAAGGTGGGAGCACAAAGCAAAGTCAGAAGACGCAGAAAAAAAATTCCCGCTGAATCGAATTTGGGAAACTCACCTCCCCACATTTCCGAAACAGTAGAACCCCCTTTTGAAAAAAAGAAATTGGAATGGTCCCATGCCATGAAAGCCATGACCAATCCACGCATGTAGTCGATATTCCTGAATCGCGGAACCGCATTGTTT
>JBDSKY010000150.1:0-8063 GCA_039916675.1 Bdellovibrionia bacterium | reverse complement strand
TCTCGTTTATCCCCTTGAATTTCAATCAGCCCCTCCTTGCCGGAGGTGATATAGGTGCCGCCTGACCCACATTTCTTTTTCAATCTTGTTGTAATATCTTTTAGAAAGACTTCGTTCTTTGGAAGCTGATCAATAATTGTGACGGTTTTACCGTTTCTTCCGCTCTTTTCTATTCTCAGAATAGCGACAAATTTATAAGCCTTTGGATCCGCCTCCGCTTCGCAGGTACATTCTGACACAACCTCTTTGCATTTCTCACATTTTTTATTGACCGCAGGGTCTGTGGAATAAACCAAACGCGTGTCTTTATCCTTCGAAGCCCCAAACTTCGAAGACAGAAGGCCTGAAAGAGTACTCAATTTAGTATTTTTCATAACAAAATTTTCACTCTCTCTTTTTAGGTATTTCTGGATCATCTAAAGAGGCCAAGCGATGCAGCGCGATCAACACCTCTTCAAAAGGGGAAGTACCCACTAAAAGGTGATCTCTCTCAGATAAAACTATTGATAAAGGCTCATTGACTTCATCAATCAAAAGCAAAGGCACGTTTCGAAGCGATTCCTGCTCTCGAATCAAAACTGCGGCTTCAGACAAAGTCATATTTTCGAATGCAAGATTCAATAAAATGACGTCTGGCTTATCCTCAAGTGCCATTTGAATCCCATAGTCGCCGAACGGTGCGCACCCGACAGCAAAGAACTTCCCTAAATTCTGTTCGTAGATATCCAGCTTTTCCCAATTGTCTACAATTGCCAGGAGCTTTTTCATTATTTGACCTATAGCAAACTTCTTATATGGGAAAAAGCAAAATACCCGAAGTAAGCACGGTCAACCTGTAGTCATCATCCCGCTAGAAATTCCCGTAACTGTCTGCCGAAGTAACGACGGATCATTTTCTTGAATTGCTATAATTTGCAACAAATTAAGGGGGTGAATCATTGACGATCGCAATCGAATACTGGCTCCAAGCCAGGGACGGAACCAAAGGAGATTTCGGCTCTCGGCGACTGCCTTCACAAATTCAGTGGCCGAAGTATATTCCCTCTCGAAATCACGAAATATCGACGCGGCTTTCATTTTTGGTAAACCGCAGTTCTCAAGGTAGAGACGCCAAACAGGCAGTTCAACTCGAGCGAGTGTAGAACTTAAAACTTTGACGTAGCTTCGAAAGACTGGAATTTCAAGAAAAGCACTGCGTAGTTCCTTAAGTTGCCCCTTTGACTCTCCAGAAGCTCTTATCTCCTCCCAAACCTTACCAATTCCCCACCAGGTAGGGAAAAGAACGCGCGTCTGGGTCCAGCAAAGGATCCAGGGAATTGCGCGGAGGTTAGATATTGATAGGATATTACCGCGCTTCACAGGACGAGAACCTATGCGCAGGACACTCAAATACTTATAAGGAGTCGCTTCATAAACCAATTTTAAAAATTCGGGAGACGCTATTTTTTTTTGATACTCTTTTTGAACTTGAAGCGCAAAATTACGCATAAATTTTCCAACTGTCGATTTTTGAGTCTTAGACTTATCGCCAAACCGATTTATCTGTAGAGCGATTTGTTCAAATCTTCGACGAGTTATTTCGGGGCTCGCAAAGGTGCGTTCGACCATCTCTCCCTGGATAGTGGCTTTATATATTTTCAGGGCGCTTTTGGGCCACCATGCAGTTTGCTCTTCAATGGGGCCACCTCCTCGGTCTGTACTGCCACCTGAACCATGAAAAAAGACCGGTTTAATTGGGTAATGTTTATAAATTGAATCCAATTTTTGTACTGCTTCCATAACGGCAATTCGACTGGCAAGTGCACCGAGTTCCTTTGCTGAATCTGAATATCCCAGCATTACTTCCAAATAGCCATTCCAATGATTGTGAATTGCTTTCCGGAATTGGGAATTTCCCAGGATTTGCGTCATGATCGCCGGCGCATTTTTTAATCCACTCTGTTGTTCAAACAAAGGAATTATCGGGATATAGAGTCCTCCTAGATGCTTCCGCATCAATTCAGCGGCCGACTTAATATGCTCAAAAGAATCAGCCATACTAATTATAAGGCCTCTAGCATAAAAGCGCGGCTCACTGCCTTCTGCGATAGAGGCCAATTTACTAAGCATCTTTCCAATCACAGTCGATTCTCCTAAGCTTCCTTTCACAATCAATTCGGCCCCTTCTCTAAGTTCAATTGGAACTAAGAGTGCAGGAAACATTTGGATCAGCAGTCTTAAATCGAAAAGTGCAGGGTGGGTCACTCCAAAAGTCTGTTCGTAAACCTGAATCAAATTATTCACTTCTATGTGAAGTAGAGAAATCCGTCGACCATCTCCTCGACCAACAACCAAGAGACGCCCCATTGCCCGCTTTACGTTTTGGTAAGTTTGATTCATTGTTGAATTAGTATTTCCTAAAAGCTTAAGATCGCCACCTAAGTCAGCTAAACAGCTCCTAAAAAATTTCACTATACATCGCCGTGAAAGAGATAGGCTCATTTGCAATGTTTTTTCGTTCACACCCGGATGGCCATCTTTGTCTCCTCCTACCCAACTTCGAAGATAGACTGCACCAAACTCGCGGCGAGCACTAAGCAAGGCCCGCAAAGTTTCCTCCCGGAGAGCGATCGAGTAGATATGCTCCGCTTCATCTCTGACACGGGGCCGCCTGTTTTTTGGGGCCGAAATATGCCAGGCAATTTCTATATCGCTTCGAAGTCGCGTCCAGCCTTCCGGAGTATCATCGCTAAGAAGTTGCGCTAAGGTCTTCTGGATTTCGTGAAAGGCTTCAATATTAGCGGATGATCGCGATTCAGTAGGATGAGCGGTCAAAACATAGATCATCGCAGCAGGAAGTTTTTCCAGCTTTAAATGAGGATAGGTTCTCAACCGGTACGAGCGATAAGCGTTCTCACAAGAATTTATTAGTTCCAGCATGAGAGTGAAGGAATGAGCTATGGAGGCTCGTCTTTCGGGAGACAGCCGGCGAAATAGATTTAATCTCCTATTGAGTACCTGGTAAGATTTTTCAAGAGAGGCTCCTCGCAGGCCTGCCATCTCCCTCCGCGTCTCTTCGATCTGCTGGAAAGCCTTTGAACCCAGCTCACGCCGTATCACCTCTCCCAGGACAGCGACGGCTTGCTTAACCAAGACTCGTAGCTCGTCAGGTAATTGATTGATATTAGCCACGAGCAAACATCTTTGCAAAAATGGCACTCACGGACCAGTCTAACTATCTTCGGACTCTAAATCTGGATGCAAAACGATTTCAAACCAAAAATCCTTCAATCTTTGAAGGGATTCTACAAAGTTTTCAAAGCTTACCGGCTTTTGCACGAAGCTGTTTGCCCCTTCAGAATAACATTTATCAATGTCGCGCTGATCCGAGGAAGTAGTCAAGATTACTACAGGAATCATCCTCAGGTTTGATTCCTTTTTTAATTTTTCCAACACTGCTCGTCCATCCGTTCCGGGCAAGTTCAAATCCAATAGAATCAGAGAAGGGCGAGGAGATTTCAAAGCATCTTTATAAATCCCTCTTCTGAAGAGGTAATCCAGAGCCTGATCTCCATCTTCGCAACGAATCACTTGGTTTGCCATGCGCACTTTCTTAAAGGCACGCATTGTAGTTTCATAATCTTCATCGCTGTCTTCGACTAGTAAGATAGGTGATGTTCTTGACATAAATGTCCCCTTTCATGTTTCCGATTTCTTGCTACTTGCTTTTTCCATTCCTAACGTAAACTGGAAAACTGTCCCTTCGCCTTCAACCGAGCTGACTGATATTTCACCCCCATGTCTTTCAATAATCTTTTTCACTACCGTCAGGCCAACACCGGTACCACCACCAAATTTTTCTCTCCCGTGTAAACGCCGAAACATACGAAAGATTACTGAATAATGTTCTGGTTTAATACCGATTCCGTTATCTTCTACAAAAAAAACGTGATTTCCGTCTGTGTCGACACTGGAACGAATCGTCACCGTTTTATTGGGTTTGTCATTGTATTTTATCGCGTTCGTAATCAAATTTAGGAAAACCTCAGAAACACGCACGCTGTCACACGTGAGAACCGGGAGTGAATTGCTAATGACCACGCTAATATTAGAAGACTCCATTACGGGCCTTAGAGATTCTATAACCCCCTCTACAACTTCATTTATGTCTGTTTTTTTGACGGCAAGATCAGAGCGTCCGACGCGCGAATAATAAAGCAAAGAATCAATTAAAGTTTCCAATCGTTTTGTGAGCCTTTTTAGGGTTTGTAGCTTATCTTTACCTGATGAATCCAATTTATCGCCATAATCTTCCATCAAGAAGGTTGAGTAGTTATTAATACCTCTTAAGGGCTCCTTTAAATCATGAGAGGCGATGTAAGCAAAATCTTCGAGTTCTTCATTCGATTTTAGAAGCTGCTTATTTTTATAAGCAAGCAAGTGTTGACTAGTCACAAGCTCCTGGGTACGTTCTTCCACTCGGTGCTCAAGGCTTTCGTTCATGGCGACAATGGCCTCTCTTGACTTGACCTTTTCAGAAATATCTTCGATTACGGTAATAAAGTATTTGGGATGGCCCATCTCATTTTTCACTACCGATGCAGTAAAATTGACCCAGACTACTGATTGGTTTTTTCGAATGTATCGCTTTTCAATATTATAAGTTGAAATTTTTCCTTGAAATAACTGGAACCATAATCCCTGACTGTTTGCCAGGTCATCGGGATGAGTTATATCGTGAAAAAGGCCTACCGTAGTCAATTCATCGGCAGAGTAGCCTACAATTTCGCATAAGCGCTGATTTACCATCAATCTCTCACTGTTTAAACCCACTTGACACATTCCCACTGCAGCTTGACTAAAAGTAGCTCTAAAACGCTCCTCGCTAGCACGAAGGGCGCGTTCCGCTTCCTCGCGCGCGGCAATATCTTGTTTTAATTGCGCTTGAACTGCTTGTAGGGATAGTTCTGCCTCAACCCGAGTCGTTACATCAAAGGAGGCTCCTACTACACCTGTCACATTTCCTGAAGTATCTTTCAGAGGCGCGAGCACAGTTTCGAACCAGTATTTGCCAACGTGAGATACGACCTTTTCTTGTTCACCTTGAAGTGCTTTTCTAATCGCTGCAGCACCCACAGGGTGATTTTTATAACTTTCGAATACCGATTTTCCGACTCTTTCTCCTTGTTTAATACCCAGTTGAACTAAACCATGCCCCTCCGACATGGTAAATATTCCGTTAGTATCGATGGACCAAAGAATAATAGAGGCATTACTTATGACGGCTTTAGTTTTCGTCTCGCTCTCAAGAAGTTTGCGATACGCTTCTTTTTGATCTTGAATATCTGTACATGTTCCAAACCATTTTATGAGGACTCCTTTGTCGTCCCGAATAGGCTGGGCCCTTCCTAAATGCCATCGATATTGTCCATCGGACGCCCTTTTAAAACGGCACTCCATTTCAAACGGTTTGCCGTGATTGATCGCCTGCGACCACAAGCTAAGAAAGCCCTGGCGATCGTCAGGATGTAGAACACCTTTCCAACCAGAAGCCAAAGTTATTTCCATGGCCATCCCGGTGTACTGGATCCAAATCTGATTGCAATAGGTCCATTCGCCGTCCGGGCGTGCAATCCAGACAATTTGAGGCAATGCGTCGGTGAGTTGCTTTAGACTTTTTTCGTTCTGGTGAATTGCATCTTCAGCTTGTTTACGATGGGTTACATTAGTAGATAGTCCTACGGCACCAGTAATCTCCCCTTCTGAATTACGAACCGGCGTACAATAACTTTCTAACCAGACACCATTGAATGCGGATTCAGTACGATAAGTTTCTCCTTTAAGAACTCGCTTCAAAACGTTTATCGCTTCAGGATTTTCCTTCCTCACTTCAAAGGCAGACTGTCCTACTAATTGTCCAGGTTTAAGTCCTAAAGCTGCTACTTCTTTACCTTCAAATAAGGTATAAATTCCGTGAGGATCGAGTGCCCAAAGTATTATGGGAGCGTTATCTAGAACCGTCTGGAGGCGACCTGCAATTTGCTGATAGTTCCTTTCTGTTTCCCTCAAGGCTTTCTGAGTTTTCAAGAGGGTTAGTCCTTCGACGAGAGCACGAATTTTTGGAAAAAACGTCGGCAGAATTATAGCCGTGCTTAAAGACGAAGCCACAGTTATTAGCTTTACCGCCACAGATACCCAATAGTTTGGAACCCAGATATTCAGGACTTCCATGGCATGAGTTAGACCGCACGCAAAAATAAAGATTCCAAAAATAATGTAAATTCGTTGAAACGGAATTTCCTTTAGCCGAAACACCAGAAAAGCCAACGAAGCGGATATTGCCATATAAGAAAGAAAGATAAAAAAATCGGCCCCAGCATTCAGCCATACCAAGGAAGGCCGCCACAGGTAACAATGCCCATGAGGCATAAATTGACGTGTAGAAAAGAGGTCTAAAAATTGATTTATCATTAAATCAATTATCCTGCTACTCCCGGAAATTCATAAAGAACTTTTCACTTTAGCAGCGATATTATTCTAAACTAGTAGTGAAGGCGCGTCATTAATCTGACATACTGTTCTTAATTCTTTTTAGATTGAAAGGTGAATTCTACTCTTTGATTTTTATCGTTCGCTTCTGGTGTATCTTCGTTAGAAAATTTTCGTTTGGAGTCTTGAGTTACTACAGGATGAATCTGCTCTACTGGCATCCAATTATGCTTTACAAAATAATTCATTATCGAAACAGACTTAACAACGGAAGCTTCAAAAAGACTCGGCATCTTGCGGCCATCAAGTTTAATCTCTTCGGAATGGTCTTCAATTGTTAAATGTCCTTTAAAGCCTTGTATGATTCTCCCGATTCGATCTAGGTACTCAGTCGCCTTGGGCTGCAGACTACTAGTACCTGGTTTGAATAAGACTCCTTCGGCAATTGAAAACTTCAAGTAGTCCAATTCAATTTCAACGCCAAAGGCCAGATCGCCTAGGACTTCATTAATCAGCTCGCCTACTTCACGGAAAGAATCAGTCTTACTTTCTGCTTTGACCGGGCTTTTGACGAGATCATCAGGATTTAAACCGTTTGATCCCACTAGTATAGAATTTCCGGCGCCAGGTTCTTCCCCCATGTTTTGCGTGAGAGTAGTCGTTGGGTCGCCCCCCCATTTAAACATATCCCCAGGATGATTGAAGTACATGGAAATCGACGCTTTAGTTTCATCGTCAGACGCCATCAGCCACATTACTAGAAAAAATGCCATCATCGCGGTCACGAAATCGGCATAAGCAACCTTCCAAGCCCCTCCATGATGGACAGCGTGACCGGATTTTTTTCTCTTTTTTATAATGATGGTGACATTATTGGCCATTATTTCTTTCCGACATTTGAAGCAGCTTTTTCAATCTCTTCAAAACTTGGGCGAACAACGGGAGGAATAGATCTCCGCCCGAATTCAACACAGACCTTGGGAGCGCAATTTTTTGCATAGGCAATTAATGCAGCCTTAATTACGCTCAGAAACTTACCTTCATTAAGATTATTGCTTTCCATTTTCGCGCCCAAGGGCTGCATAAACCCGTAGGAAGCTAAAATACCAAGGAAAGTACCGACCAGAGCGGCTGCAACACTGTGTCCGATGACCTCTTTACCTTGAGTCAATTTACCCATGGTGATCACAACCCCCAAAACTGCGGCTACAATCCCCAGTCCGGGCATGGCATCTCCGATTCTTGTTACGGTGGTAACCGCTAGCGCTTCTTCCTGATGAGAAGCTTCAATATCAGTGTCCATTAGATCTTCCAAATCGTAGGGACTCATCGCGGCTGTAAGTTGAACTTTCAATGTGTCACAGAGAAAATGGATCGCATGATGATTGCGTAACACGGCTGGATATTTCTTAAATATATCGCTATTTTTAGGATTTTCCACGTGAGGCTCAATTGCCATTGGATTTGATTTGGCAAGTTTAAAGAGCTCAAACAAAAGCATGAGCAGCGACTTGTAATCATCAATAGTCGGCCCTCCTTTGCTTGTCACTGCGCCTGCCACTTGATTTGCGATTGCCTTGAGCAACGAAGGTGGA
>JBDSKY010000149.1:0-3733 GCA_039916675.1 Bdellovibrionia bacterium | reverse complement strand
TGCTTAGAATTTCACAGTCGCTTCAGTACAATCCTCCTCCGGTGATTTTGATTTCTGGTGGGCATTTGGTTTCTAGGGAGACGGTCAAGGCGCTTGGGGCGGTTGAGTTTTTTGAGAAGCCTTTTCGGATGGATGAACTGTTAGGGTTTATTCGAGGGATATTGGTGCTACCGAATGATTAATTTCTCATGTAGTCCAAATTTTGCTCTTATTCGTCAAATGGTATTGAATTTATTAAAAAAAGAGCCATCTAAAAAAGCATCAGAAGAAAACAGAAACTGGCAGCGATGGACAACAACGACCTCTTGAAAGTATTGTTTACTGGAGCCGCTCCCTGGTTTTATGCGTAACCCTTGGGTTTATACCGATTTGTTTACAAGTTCCATTATTCTGAATACTATGGAGCAATGGCATTCTATTTCTTAAGGCGACCAAAAACTAGCGCCCTTTTCGTCCTTTTATTACTCGCTTTAGCAATATTTGGGTTTTCCTTAAATTTTGGGTTTGTTTTAGACGATGAAAGCCAAGTAGTTAATAATCTTTATATTCATTCATTGAGTAATATATTTGGGGCATTTACCGGTTCTACAATGGAATCTTTGGGTGCTAAGAGAATGGCAGGAGTTTATTACAAACCGCTCATGACCGTTAGCTATATTTTGTTGTGGGCGATTTCCCATGAAGCATGGATTTTTCACGCCTTTCAACTTATTCTACATGTTTTAAATTCTTTTTTAGTTTTTTTGTTTTTCGTCAATATTGGGAAATTCAGCAAATTTTCGTTCAATCCTCTTCTAGGTTTTTTTGCTGCAGTGGGATTTTTAGTGCATCCTGTGAATGTCGAGGCTGTGGTTTATATCGCAGATTTGCAGGATATTCTTTATTCTTTCTTTGGTTTGTTGGCCCTTAACTTTGTCGCCAGCTACCAAGGTAGCCGTTTTAAGACGGCGCTCTATTTAGGTATCCTCCTCGAATGTGCGTTGCTTTCAAAGGAATCGGGAGTCCTCTATTTATTGATCACAGGCTGTTTTTGCGCCTACTTTGATCGAAGAAAGCTAAAACTGTGGGCATATGCCGTTTTGGGCGCAGGAGCTTTGTATATGTCTTTAAGGTTGGGCTTGGCCGACCTGAACCACGGTGGCACTTCGAGCCAGATGTTAAGGGCAGATCTTATAGATCGCCTGATTTCCGTTCCTAAGATTTTTTTCCATTACTTTGTTACTTTTATCTTTCCGAAGGAATTGGCGTTGGTTCAGGACTGGGTTGTCAAAGATTTTAGTATTTCAGATTTTTGGCTTCCTTTGTGTGTAGTTCTGATTCTTTTGGCGGCGGGGAAGTCTTTGCTTCGAAAGAGACGAGATCCGATTATATTTTTCTTTCTGGCATGGTTTATTTTGGGGATGGGCGCGCATTCCAATTTGGTTCCGCTCGACGGAACCGTTGCCGATCGATGGTTTTATTTCCCGTTGGTCGGATTGCTGGGAGTTATGGGATTCTATTTTAACGAGGTAATTCACACCAATGGTTTCCCTAAAAATAGAAAGCTCGGAAAACTAAATAACAAATATGAAAAGTCCAGAGCAAGGAATCAGGGTATTTCGATTCTCGTTGCGTCCATAATACTTTTGGTTTGGTCGGGCAGATCGTTTGCCAGGACTCTGGATTGGAAGACTGCTCTGCTTCTTTATCAACACGACTTGAAATTATTACCAGACAGTTTTTATCTGCAGAATAATGTTGGAGTGGAGTTGTTTCGAATCGGGGATACTACAGGTGCATTGGGTTACTTTCAAAGATCAACCGAGCTTTTTCCTGGATGGAATGTAAGTTGGACCAATCTGGGTTCCGCTCATGAAAAATTAGGAAACATAGAAGAGGCTGAAAGGTGTTTTAAGCGTTCTGTAGACAACGGGCCCTCGACTTTGGGGTACCAGAACTATGCAAGTTTATTGCTTAAATTAGATAAGAAGGCTGAATTGAAGACATTTATGGAAGAACACGCTCTTCCTAATTTTCCAGATAATCCCATCTTTAAAGAATTTTACGGACAATCTTTGCATTAGAGTAGCAAAAGATTGAGATTCCCGTTTTAATTAACTATGGCTTCTTCACGGCTCTCTGCAATTGTGCTTCGAAAAGGTGACAGTCAAAAAATGCCTTGGAAAAATGGCCAGGGTTCCACATCTGAGATCGCTATTTATCCTATAGGTACCAGCCTTTCTGAAAACTCTTTCCTCTGGCGGTTGAGTTCGGCGGAAATAACGACGGGAGGGTCTTTCTCACTTTTTCCTGGGTATGAGCGTTATTTGGGGCTTGTTAAAGGCGACGGGCTGCAGCTTAACTTTGAACCCAGCAAACGGCAGATTCTATTACAGCGGGGCAAGGTCTGTCGATTTTCAGGGACCGACGTGGTTTCTTCCTCCCTGAGCGGCGGTCCCGTGGAGGATTTAAACCTAATTTATTCAACGAGCCGAGTCAAAGCAGTGTTTGAAGCAGTGGTTTTAAGGTCAAAACCTAGGTCCTTTGGAATGACTGGGACTGTGGGTTTCATTTATTGCGTCGAAGGGTCAGTTTCCGCGAGTGTTTTTCCAGGGGAAATTAAATTCTTGGTTCCAGAGGGAGATATCTTGAGAGTGGATCTTCCTCAGACGCCTTCCCCTAATGAAGGTTTGATTTTGGTTGAGCCGGTAGCAGCAGGGACAGACTGCAAATTAATTTTAATTGAATTGTCCGTTCAATTCTGAACCCAATTGAGGTATCAGAGTGCCATGAGTGATTCATTTCGGCCAAGTAACCCGGGCAAACAGATTAAAGACAGTATCCTTGATGATGCAGGTGATGATTTTGAGGGTGATGAACCCAAAGCAAAAAAAACCTCTGAATTTTCGGATCTCCTTGAGGCGTCCTTTAAGAAAAAAACCCGCAAGCTTCAAGTGGGCGACAAGATTCGAGGAGAAATTCTAGTTTTAGGTAAGGAAGAGATCTTTGTCTCTACCGGCCCCGCCGGGTCTTCTACTGACGGAAGCGTCGCTCGTCGTGAATTGTTGGATGCCGAAGGCATAATGAATCATAAAGTAGGCGATTCTTTAGATCTTTACGTAGTTCAGGTGAAGGGGTCTGAGATCCGATTGTCTCCTAATCCAACTTCCAAGAATTTTGCGGAAGATCTGGAAGATGCATATGACATGATGATTCCGGTCGAGGGCAAGGTATCGGAAGTTTGTAAGGGTGGAGTTAGAGTCAGTATGAGAGGCAAAACTGCTTTTTGCCCCATAAGCCAACTTGACACAGTCCGAGTGGAGACCGGTGAAGAGTACATTGGGAAAAAATTGGAGTTTCTGATTACTCAGTTCTCGGAAGGCGGCAAAAACATTGTAGTTTCCCGTCGGAAACTTCTAGAAGAGCAAAGAGGCGTTTCAGAAGGAGCCTTTGGTGAAGAAACCAAAGACGGACAAATTGTTCCTGGAAAAGTAAAAAAACTTGAAACCTTCGGTGCGTTCGTTGAGATCGCTCCCGGCGTTGAGGGCTTGCTTCATATTTCTGAATTAAGCTGGTCACGGGTAGCAGATCCAGGCGAAGTGGTAAAGGTCGGGCAGGAAATTCTTGTGAAGATCCTCAAGACTGAAAACAAGGACGGCCGTTTGAAGGTCTCCCTCTCCTTAAAACAAGCAGGTGCACATCCGTGGCAAGCCCTCTCGGAGCAAATAAAGGAAGGGCAAGTCGTTGAAGGAAA
>JBDSKY010000148.1:0-4621 GCA_039916675.1 Bdellovibrionia bacterium | reverse complement strand
ATGGAAGTTCGAAATATTAGCGACTTTTTAGTGGAGTCAGCTGAAATGAAGAATATTGAAATTAATCCTGACAAACCCAAATTGGATACTCCAGCAAAAAGGGGCGTATCTCTGGAATTAATCGAGTCATTTTTGCACAGTCAGGTTGAAGCCTTAGGAGAAATTTTGTGAATTGCCGTAACTGCCTTTTAGTTTGCTGTTTGTTGGCCTTAAGTTCTAATGCTTTTGCGAAAGGATCCAAACGAAATAGGGATTTCAACCTCCTTACCCAATTTCGAGAATTACCCAAGTTCAGTAAAACCTTTCAAAAAGGTGTCGAACCCGTAAGCGGGGACTTTGTTTGGACTAATCCGGCCTCCCCAGAGTCCGACTCAGGGATCGTTGAGTTGGAAAATAGAATGCGCACCGAAATAGCCGAACATGAGCGGGCCTATCAGAAGTCTGTAGAGCCATATGCCAAGGAGAAAGCTGAAATCCAGGCACAGATGGATTTACTTTCAACGAGGCTTCGAAGTACTACACATGAGATCAATACTATTGCCGGAAATCGAGATAAAAAAGTTAATCAGACAAGATATGAATTCGAGGAACGAATTAACCAGATGAAATCTCAGGTATTTCGGGCCCTGTCTCTTCAGCTCATGGGGGATCAGTCCGAGGTTGCCTCTACTCCGCTTTCGAATGCAATTCAGGATGCCGTTTCTCTCGAGTATTTAAACGCACAGATTTCAAAAATTAAGCGTGGAGCGGTTTTCCTGGCTATTGGCAATTCTGAAACTGAATTGTCGGACGAACTTAAGACGCTTATGGGCACTCTCATTGAAAAGCTTCTGGAACGCCAAGTTTTGATTCTCTTTGATCAGGATTCCAAGGCAGCTGAGTGGATTGAAAAGCAGGTTCCCTTGGAACGTCGCCTCGGAATCAGCGGTAACTGGGCCCTATGGCGGGAGCATCAGAGTCATCCTGAGAAGAAGATGATCGTCATAGAGAATTCTTTCAATCGGATGAGCCTTATTTTATCGATATCAAAGATTATTTTTTCTCCCGATTCAATTTTAGGAGCAGGGCTGTTGATTTCTGGAGAAAAGAGCTCTTCTGAATTTGCCGTCTTGGACCCGCTGAAAAAATGGAAATCTTACTTATCAAGTTGGTCCTACGGATTGCGGAGTGGACTGGGGGTTCGATATTCAGGCAGAGAACCTGAAGTGCTGGATTTTGAAGGCTATTGTGGACTCTCCTTTATTTCTGATTTTCATCTTTTGAGTAATTATAGGTCAATTGATGGAGGGTTGCCTCCCTTTGAACCCTTGAAAATAATTCAGGCACTTTCTTCAGAGAAGATTTTAGATCTAGCTGAAACTGCTGCTCGTTTTTCAGAGCTCAGCATGACTTTGCACAAAGGACTTCACCTCACCGAGGGTTTCACTACTGGAGCAGTGGTATTTGGATCCTCTCGCGAAGAACCGCAATTTCGGAATCTCGTCATTGATGCAGTGAAGGCTTTGGCAGAAGCAAACAATCCGATTGTTACCGGTGGTGCCGGCGGATTCATGAGAACTGCTAACAAGGAGGCCTTCAGAAGTCATGTACCTTCAATTGGAATTCCGATGGGAGGGGGCGCCCGGCTTATGACGGAGTTGAAGTCATTCGATGAGTTCCACTCTCTTACTCTGAACGTTTCGGGCTATTCTGAGCGAATTCCACTCCTTCTTCAGGACCGACAATGGGTCATTATCGCACCGGGAGGCATGGGTACAATGAAAGAACTAGGGGTGACATTGACCCAATTCGCTGCCGAAGGAACGAATGGAGCGCGGATCGTCTTTCTTTCTTCCCATTATTATGGCCCGATATTTAAAGCTTTGAGCCAAAATATTTTTCCTGAGTCTTTCAGATCAAGAGTTAAATTAGCTGATGATCTAGAAGGCATGAGGAAAATTCTTGATGGTAAGGACACTCCAATGCAGGAGGATTCGGATAGTCAGGACGAACAACCCACTTCCGAAGCACAGGCTCTTAAAGTGACCCCTGCTGAGAACCGCTTTTATCCTGAAACTGACCTTTCGAAGCCAAAGTGGTGGAAACGGAAGCTAAACTTCAAATCGAAAAATCTTAATTTGGAGAAAAAGGATTCAAAAAAACAAAGTTTGAAAAATAAAAACCAAGGACCTTCGTTATGATCAGGCAAAGTCGAGCTTTATTCTTGATCGGGTGGATTTCAGTTCTTGGATTTTGGAGTTCTTCAGTCGTTGCTCAGCCGAGCTCAGATCCGGAAGAATATAGAGCCCTTTTGTTGAACCAATCTATTCGTCCTTCTGTGAAACAGATAGAAAACCTGCTGGCAATTGGAGTGGTGACCCCGTTAAGAAATCGAACGGACCTTCCTAAATACGAGCATAAGCCTAGGCATGACCTGCAATACAATTATCCTATTTGGTTTGCGACACTGATTGCTGGCGCTCCCAAGATGATCGCGGAGTTTGAAAATAGCTTTCCAGGGGCTACCTGGGCTTTCATTGGCCGGGACATGGGAATTATTGCAGATCTCTTCGAGGCATTCTATCGATCCTCGGGGCAAACTGACAGAGTGGTACGAATCAATATGAGTACCGGAACCCTTAAGGGTTTAACTCCGGAGCTGGCCTTTGAATATTTAACTCAGCATGGATATGAGGAGAATTCAAAGACTCCCTTCATTTTAGTAGATTCCGTATCACGAGGAGGCGGGCGCCAGGGCCGCACCTTAATAGCCGCTGCTTACTCACGAGATCCAAAAACAGCTTATCAAAAACTTTCGAAATTGAACTACATTGGTCTCCGTGTTGTGACTACGGAAATTCCAGATTCTCCCTTGAAACTTTCCAAAGATATTTTGCGTGTCGAGTCCTATCTTTATAAGAACGAACTTATTGAAGATTTTTTTACCCGTCACAGGATCTTGACCTTTGGTGATAATCAAGTACGCGAGGATTTTATCAGCTGCAATGAGGCCGGCTATGAGCATTGGATAGGTGCCTGGCACGGATCTTACGGTCCTTTGAGCCGCACACAGGATGGAATTTTAGTCCCTCAGAGGGGGCCGGATTCGGCCTATTCGAAATCAATTCGTGAGGCGGTTCTGGATTATCAACTTAATGTGATCCAGGCGGTCCAGAAGCCGAAATTTTTGAATAAGGTTGAACAAGAAGCAAAGATACTGGATTATCATTTTTCTCAAGTTTCTTTAGTTCAGCAAGATGAGCCACCGGTAACTCGTATCAATGCATTAATTCAAAGGGTCGGAATCGACAGTGCCGCTCACGTTTCTATTGCGATGAAGAGCTTCAGAGAATTGAAAACAATTCAAGAATATGAAGATCTTATTAAGCCCGCCAAGAATAGCCAGAATGCTGCCTATAAGAAGGCCAAACGGGCCTTCAAACGAAATGTCCTTGGGATCTATCCGTTTTGGCATTTCAAACACTGGGCAAAGAATGGCTCTCGTCCCAGTTCGACTCAATCCAGAGGTAATGGACAATGATCAGACATTTTAATTTTTTATTCTTAACATTAATTTTATTTGGGGCGGTCACTCCTTCGGCTTTCAATGAGGTCCAAGCGGCCTATCAGTCCAAAGGTGTGGATCGAGATTATTTCAGTATCTTGAGCCAAACCCAACGGCCCACAATTCAAGATCTCGTGGGAATTTTTGGTGGTCTTAATATTGCCCAAAATCCTTATCGGCCTTTAGCGAATCGCGAGGACCTGCTTACCGTTGTCCAAGAAGGCGCTCGAATGATCGTGGAGTTGGAATACATGTTTCCTGGAGCGCGGATTGCGGCTCTAGGGCGCGATGCAGCTGTAGCTGCCGACATTTTAGAGGCATTTTACTTGACTCGCGGGCAACCCAACCGAGTTATTCGATTGAATGCCAGCGGTCCTACTTTTGCGCAAGCTCAAGATTATAGGAAACTTCTCCAATCGGTAAATCTCGTGGATGCATCTGGTAGGGAACTTGAAAATTTTGTGATCGTGGATACCACCAGTTGGCAGGTTCATAGTCAGGTTCGCCAATTAATTGCGTCTGTTTATAACGCTTATCCAAAGAATGCTCAAAGAGCGCTCTTGACCCGAGTTAATGCGGTGGCCTTACGCGACGGACATATTCCAATTAGTCGAGGGACTCGCCTTGATGGAATATCTGTTGGAGTCGCTGGACCTGATCGAATCTTGAGCACCACGGGAGCATTTTCTTACGGCGGGGAAGGATATTGGCATGGGTCATTTCTTCCATTAACGACGGATTCCCAGGGAGCTTACTATGCTCCGCCTGGACCCCCAAAAACTCTGGGTGAACGTGAGCACGGCTTGTGGCTAATGGTCGAAATTTTAAAAATTATTGTTTCACCTCAATTTCAATCATCCTTAGAAATGAATTTGCGGACATACGGACTTTCGGCAGATCATTTTAAACCATCAATCGTGGAGATAAGTCCGTCGAGCCTTGCTGATCGACTTTCTAGCCTAAAGGATCGAGCGGAATGGGAAGAGTCCATTCAAGAGTACTCCGAAATGCGATTTAATTCTCAGGGCACCTTTTCAAAAGAATTTACCGAAGTTTTTGCTTCCTATTTTGTTGAAA
>JBDSKY010000147.1:0-3028 GCA_039916675.1 Bdellovibrionia bacterium | reverse complement strand
GAAAGTCGCGTCATCTCCAGATAGAATGTCCATTGAAACTCCCGCTTGAGAGAGTGTATCTATAATCTCGCTAGTAAAGGCGACATTCCCAGTTGCTTCCTTGAGGGATCTAATTTTAGGATTGCGGGCTAAGCTTAAGATAGTTTCGGCAGTTAAGCTCACGCCAGTGCGTCCTGGTACATTGTAAATCATCACTTCGCATTGAACAGCTTCAGCAATTTTATTAAAATGAGCCTCTAACCCAGCCTGAGAGGGCTTATTATAATACGGAGTAACGATTAAGACTCCATCGACACCTTGGAGCGAAGCCCAAGTTGAGAGTTCAATGGATTCTCGCGTATCATTGGTTCCGGTCCCTGCAAAAACTTTGATTCCGCTGCCTTTAAGTTCTTGGAGAGCGATAGAGATTAAACTTTTACGCTCGTCTGAACTCAGCGTAGGACATTCGCCCGTAGTACCACAAGGAATGACCCCGGTGACCTTCGCAGCTTTTTGGTCCTGAAGTATCCTACGGTACGCCGGAAGATCCAGTTCATAGTTTTGATTAAACGGGGTTACAAGAGCTGTCCATACGCCGCGCATAGGGTGTTCAGTAACACATTTTAGGACCGGGTGAGAAAGGATTCTCGAGCGGTGAGGTCTTCAAATTGCTCCCGCTCTCGGATCACACGGTACTTCCCGTTTTCCACGAGAATTTCGGGGGGGCGCGGCCTGCTATTGTAGTTGCTGGACATGGTAAATCCGTAAGCTCCGGCCGAAAGAATCGCTAATCGATCACCAGCCTGGAGGGACCTGGGCAAGAGGCGGTTTTTGCCGAAGCAGTCGGCGCTTTCACAAACAGGCCCTACTAGGTCTGTTTTACGCAATTCGGCTAATTGGCCCTTCTTTCCTTTACGCTTCGTTTCCTGTAGCGGCACAATATCGTGGAAACTTCCGTAAAGTGCAGGCCGCATGAGATCGTTCATAGCGGCATCCACAACGAGAAAATCTTTCCGAGGCCTTTCCTTTCGATAGATTACCTCAGTAAGCAGAATTCCTGAGTTTGCCGCTATGACTCGTCCCGGCTCAAGGAGGATGCGGAGTGGTTTTTGTTGCTTGGAGGTTTTTCCAAAAAAACTTTGGACTAGGTCACAATATTTCTGAACGCTGGGGGCGCGCTCGTTTTTATAGCAAACTCCCACGCCCCCGCCTAGATCTATAAATTCAAGTGGAATAATTAGATGGGGCTCGATTTCAAGAAGAAGTGCTTTTAACTTTTGGAAAGAGTCTTTCAAAGGCGAAAGCGAAAGCAACTGGCTGCCGATATGAACACTAATGCCCCTAAGTTCAATTGCGGGAAGTTCCTTTAGAGTGTGAACTATTTTAAGAATCTCCGATTTATGAAGCCCGAATTTGTTTTCCTTAAGCCCCGTGGAAATATAGGGGTGAGTCTTGGGGTTGACGTCAGGATTGAATCGAAGTGCGACGCGGGCTTTTTTCTTCAGACTGAGGGCCACCCGATTTAAGGTGTGGAGTTCCGGGATGGACTCGATATTGAATGAGTAGATACTTCCTGTTTTTCCCTGAAGGGCGGACGCCATTTCCTTCGCGGTCTTACCGATTCCGGAAAACACGATTTTATCGTCGGAGATTCCAGCCTGTCTGGCACGGTAAAGTTCCCCACCTGACACAATGTCCATCCCTGCTCCCGCGTCACCTAGGAGCTTTAAAATAGCTAAATTTGAATTCGATTTAACTGCAAAGCAAATGAGGTGGTCGACGCCCTGTAGTCCTTGCCTGAATTCTTGCAGAGGAGTTAGAAAAGCTTCGGCTGAATACACGTAGGCCGGAGTTCCCACTTCCTCGGCGATTTTAGTTAAAGAGCAGCCCCCGGTTGAAAGGACTCCTTTTTGATAATTAAAGTAATGGAGGGGCGTGCTCATCCGATTCTCACGCGGCGGAAACCCTGACCTTTAGGTCTGGGAGGAGCCGCGTCCTCCAAACTAATGTTGTCTTACGAGCGGACATCCGCGTGCAATTCTTCTTTACATTGACAGAAGCGGTGACGCTGGTTCCATCAATAAGCATCAAAGCAAAGTATCCAGAGGATCTCTTGCCTTTTACAAATCCAACCCCTCTTGAAGTTTCGATAAGATCAAACTTTCTTAGGCCAAAAAGTTTTCCCGTTGGGATAATTTTTTCAGACCTTGCACCAGAAGTTTGCTGATAATCTCCCCGAGAGACGTGCTTTTTAAAATAGACTATGTTGGATGGCTCAATCATCTGATTACCTTCTAGGCCAATCGCTACCGCGTCGTTGTAATGGGTTTTGGGTAGACCAAGGTTCTCACGATTGAACTTTGTTTCGTAGCCAAAGGCTTCGGTGAATGCCCATATCTTTTTGATCTGAGAACTGACTATGCCAATTTCTGTAGCGTGCTTCGTTTTTGAAGCCACTTTTTTAAGTAATTTCTCTGATATAGCTTTGTCAAATTTCCCATCATGTAAAGCAGCATGGCACTGGTGACAGAGAGTAACAAGATTATCCGGTGTATCCGAACCCCCTTCGCTTCTGAATTTTATGTGGTGAACATGAAGTGCTACTTTGGTCGCTTTGCAGTTCTGGCATGCGTAGCTGTCACGGTGCAAAATATAGGCTTTGACGTTATAGAAGTCTTTTTGCCTACCTTTTTGATAAGTGAAGCGGGAAACTTTTGGATTGCTGATTTCATGGATATCGAATTGGGCTGTTTCAACCAACCAACTTGAAACAGGTAGAATCGATTCTATAAGCCTCTTCTCACGTAAATGAGACTGAACTTTTGATTGAATCGATGGAGCTAGTTTACCAATTTTTCCCCGATTATTAAACCGGGCCTCTCGGTATCTAGTCTTCCTATTACGACGAGTTCTCCGATACATTCGTCTCTGCTCCATCTTACCTTTAACGTCGTTTCTAATTTCTACTTCCGACTGGTAGAGGACTTTATTGTTCGCTAGAGCGGCAGCTCCCAATTTTTTGGATCCTGCGTCCATTTTGGCAACAACA
>JBDSKY010000146.1:0-8211 GCA_039916675.1 Bdellovibrionia bacterium | reverse complement strand
AAAAGATTGAGGAATTGCCCTTAAAAAGCTTGTTCAAAGTTCTATTCAAAAATAACCCATTTCCATGAACTTTTAGCCAAAAATATGACGCAAACCTGTAAAGCACCGAGATCATAGCGGGTTTTAAATCGCGATAATAACAGTTATCGCGATTTAAAACCCTTTTAAGTCCTGTAACTATTCAGGTCTTTAGTAATGAGCGCCTGAATCCCATTCTTTTGGAGGCTCCCTTTGCGAGGCCTCGCTTTTGCTTCATGTTATTACGTGCGAAATACGAGCCAAAGTGCTGCAAGCAGTCATAAATCCGCAAAATGGCATGAGGTTCCAAAACTTCCCGAGGAGCTGCTCGAATATTCCCATCCAAAAATGAGAGATTATATCATGAGCTAGTTTCGGCTTCCGAGACAATCTTGCGAGAGAATTGGGAACTCCAAAAAGAAATAGGCCGCCTTACTGAACAATTGGAGATTTATGCAAAAAGACTCCTTTTTCCAGGCAAAATAGCTGAGAAAGTCCGTATTAAAGACAGTCAAACTAGTGATCAACCACCGTCGTGGGATCACTTTAAAAAGCCTCGCACACGAAGTCAAAGAGAGTTTACTAGTCGCAAGCCTGGAGGCCAGGTAGGGCACCATGGGCAAACACTTAATCCTGTTTCCAATCCCGGCATCATTCGTAGACACACTCTAAAGGAATGTCCTGATTGTCACCAATCCTTGAGCAAGATTCCTACAGCTGGAATAGATAAAAGGCAGGTTTTTGATCTAATTCTGCCTCAGCTGGAAGTTACTGAATATCAAGTCGAACGGAAGGTCTGTCCAAATTGCGAATGTCAAAAACAATCTGAATTCCCAAGTAGTGTTAAAGCAGTACTCAGTACGGAAATCGCCTAAAATCCTGGGCTATTTACTTCATGAATTATCAGTTGATCCCGTTTGAGAGGACTTCAGAAATCTGTGAAGATCTTTTTAACCATCCAATTAGCCTTGGAACCTTAATGAACTTCAGTACACAAGGCTTTCGTTCACTTAAAGCGACCGAACTCAAAATAAAGGCCGCTCTCATTCATTCAGATGTTCTCCATGTCGATGAGTCCGGCATTGCTTGCGAAGGGAAGAATCAGTGGCTTCATGTAGCATCAAGCTCAAAGCTCACCCATTTTGCCATTCATCCGAGACGTGGTTTACAGGCAATGGAAGAGATCGGCATCATTCCCGAATTCCGAGGAACGATGGTTCACGATCACTTCAATCCTTATTTTAACTATAAATCTGTGAAACATGCGTTATGTAATGCCCACATCTTAAGAGAACTTAACTTCATTCAAGAAAGCGACAACAAAGAAGAATGGGCAGGAGCCATGAAAAGCCTCCTTATAAAGGCTAGAGACTTCGCGGAAGAATGGAACAAACGCAGCCTCGTATTACCCGAAGAGGAAGTCGATCGACTTGAAGTTGAATTTGACGAAATCATTGCTCAGGGCCTCACCTATCATCGGAAAAAAAATAGGCCACGACCCAACAAAAATCGAGACAATAGTAAACCCCCAAAACATAAGCAGCCACCGGGGAAAAACCTCCTAGATCGCCTCCAAAACAAGAAGTCCTGCGTATTAAAATTCCTGCGAGATCCCAACGTGCCATTTACGAATAATCGGGCTGAACGGGATATTAGAATGAATAAATTAAAACAAAAAATTTCCGGTTGTTTCCGAAGCCATGGGGGAGCCGCGATATTTTGCCGGATCCGCTCCTACATTTCCTGCGCTAAAAAACAGGGACATTCTCCCCTCTTCGCCTTAGCGCAAGCTCTAAATCATCGTCCTCTACACCTAACTTAATTCTCTCCAATTTTTTACGAAGATATTAGAAGCAAAACAAGGCGAAAACCTGATGGTTTTACTAATAAGCCGCTAATTTTTTAATACTTCCTACGGATAGCCTCCCAAAAATGCTCGATTTTTTCGAAATTTAGAGCGTTAACGCAGGTCTGCTGAATGGATACAATTCCCGGATTTAACTTCTAAAGGCCATCTTGGGATTGACGCACTAGGACTTTCTGCTCCTAGTGCTATTCTCTTGCATCTTTAGTGCCCCAATTTCCAATCAACTCTAAGGTTCAACTGTCTTTTCCTGGTTGGCCCATTTGCTATCTCCCGATACGCCACTCTACATTTGTAAAGCCGAGCCTTTCCTTCTCACCATTCGGTGTGTTATTATTCATTTAGGCATTAATTATAGCCTAGGAGGCATCTCATGAAGATTTGGGCTTTTAGGTTAGTAATCACTCAGTTTTTCATCGTAACCCTTCTAGGATTAAATACGTCAGTAGCAGGCACTGAGGAATGCGAAAAAAAGCTTCAACATTTTTTTTCTACTCACATAGAAGATAAATTTCAATCCGATCTAAAAGACGAAATGAAAGCTATTTACGAATTAGTTTTACCGCTGAATGAGGGCCTCAAAAAAACCTTGCTCTCAGCTAATCGGCCTGACATCGCAGAACTGAGGGCTAGGGTCTGTAGGTTTACGAAGAAACCTGATTTTGAAGCCCTCGATAACCATTTAGCCGTACTGGAGTCCAAAATTGAGATCGGACTAAATAACGCCGCTGCAACCGATTTTAAAAAAGGGCATGAGTGTATACTTGAATTACTTGATTACCGGAATGACCTTTTTAGTGAGCTACAGAAGAAAATAAGAGAGCAAGTTTATATTAGGAACGCCAGAACTAAGCTAAAAGGACTTGAACCTTTCAATATTACTAAATTAGATTATGATACCTATTGTGAAGTAATAGATATTCAGCAAAAATCAGAGGTACTTGCCATAACCCTTCCATGTCCATATTTTAGCCGAAGCGAAATCCATGAACTTAAAAAGCACATAGATGATATTAGTAAAATAATTGCAAATAGTGAAAAGACATCTGCTTTGTCCATAGTTGAAAAAAGATATCAAGAATTCATTAGAGAGCATCCAAATATACCAGAACTCAAAGAAGGCAGTGGGGCCATAGGAAAGAAACAAATTAGAATGACGGTAGAGCAGCAATTTATCTCAGGATCTGATCTTAAAGACGGAGCAACAGCATATAAAATCGTAGTAGCAGATGTCCCTCAATCTCTCGCCGAAACGACAAAGCAGATTTTAGAAAATAAGGAGAAATCAAAAAAAATGAAGGAGGAGGAAAGAGTAAAGAAACTTTATTCCAGTGATCGCGAGCAAAAAATCGCAAAAAGACTAGATGACTTATGCATTGGTTTTACCAAAGAAGCCGAAACTAAAGAATCAAGGGTAGATGCTACCAAAGCAGATGCTTTTATTAAACGAATTTCAAGAGCTAACCATTTTTGGTCAAGGAACCATCGCAATTGGACAAAGATCGTAGATTACTTTCGAGAAGTCTATAAGGATGCGCCTGTTAAGGCTTTAAAGGATTTCCTACTTAGAAATAGTGGGAACTTTGACTATAAAAATGTAGATCTTCTTTTGCCAACCCTGTTCTTAAATGTTTCTCAACCAAAGTTAGAAGTACCCAAAGTGGCATTACCAACCTTAGAGATTCCTAAAAAACCTGAACCTACACCCTCAAATACAGGGACATCACAGGAAAATATTTAAATAGAAACTTTTTTAGTCTCTAATTTTATTTATTGGGCATACTCCGTATTGGGCGGCAAATTTAGTCTTATCCAAGATACTTCGTGGGGAGCCATCAAGCAAAGGAAACACACTTTCATCGAAAGTATTTTCAAGAATGAGATCACCATTACTTGATACTCTTATATAAAATACTGAGGAAACTTTTTCATAGTTATTATCAGGACGCCTTGTTGTAACAATGTCTGTGAAATTTCTTGAATCTAAAAAAAATTGATGTGTCTGATATGGAGTTTTAACTGCACTAAAAATCATTCCATCAAATTCAGAAAACCTAAATGCGTCCCTCGGTCCAACAACCTTGAAGTCTCCAGGAATCGCACTATAACCAATGCACTGCCACGTTTTTCCCAGCTTTAGATCTTCTAACGTAGGCGTTCTTCCCTGTATAAATCTCTCTCGGCGCTCCCTTACGACAGGGTCTTCATCGGGAGTTCCTGCCAATGATATTGTAGTTGAAAGTAGAGCTATTAGAACTGCAAATATTTTTGTCATTTTAGCTCTCACTAGGCCAATGCTCTAAGGAGGTCAAGAAAATTGCTAATGCTACCCTGCTCTAAAACAGCCGCCGACAGGGAATTTCAATTTAGGTGCCATCAGTTAGGTAGGACGCAACAGCCTAGGCGAGTGCGAGTTTTATTTCGCCGATTTGGGCGCCCTGACTTCCCAGTTCCCTATTGATCGCGCCCTGATTTCCAGCGCATCGGGATTTTAAACGTCTGGTTGCGTCAGAACTCGCGTCAGAGGTTGAGCAACTTCCAGTATGAATCACTTCCTTGCCAGTACGAGAGTAGCCCAAACTCGTGTGGTAAGGGCGAAACCCAAACATGGGTGTTGTGCTTAAAAATTCGATCTAAATCTCCCCTAATCTTCACGAATAATTGCGATGCAAAACCAGGCTAAAACTTGACTTTTTCGATTATAAGCTGCTGCGGTTTTACCAATTCTTGTGCTGATTCCGGTCATGCCGACCACCGATTCCGAAGGATGCCGTCCTAGGTCGGAGCGGAGCGACGCAAGCAATTTTCGAACTATGTGTCAGATCGCTCTTTTTTCGTCAAGCCTTCCTGAGCCAGTTCTTTTCTCATAGAGTCTCCGACCATGGTGAACTTCAAGCAATTATGCAGAAGGCGGTCACAGATGGCATCGGCTACCTGGGCGCCTCCCAGGTGCTCGAACCAGTCTTCAGTTGGAAGTTGTGAAGTCAGAATTGTGGAACCAACACCGTACCGGTCTTCAACAATCTCCAGCAGATCCCGCTTGGTTAGGTCGTCCAAGGGGCAGACCCCCAGGTCATCCAGGATGAGAACAGAGACCTTCGAGATTTTTTTCAAATAGGAGGAGTAGGATCCGTCACCGCGTGCTTGTAGTAAATCTGTTGCAAGCCTCGGGATCCGAATAAACATAGAAGTGTAACCCTTCCTGCAGGCCTGATTTCCTAGGACCTGAGCCAAGTAACTCTTTCCAACACCAGCAGGGCCGGTAAAAGTAATGTTCTGCTTGTTCGGGATCCATTTGAGTTGGGCAAGTTCTAAGATCTGAGTTTTTTTTATTCCCCGTCCTTTTCCGAAGTCAACCGCTTCAAGAGTTGCTTCTTTGAGTTTAAAGTTGGCATTCTTCAATAGTCGATTCGTTTTCCTATTTTCCCGATCCATCCATTCGTCGTCTACGACAAGACCTAGTACTTCCGTCACACTGAGTTCTTGGTGATCAGGTCTGGCAAGGCGTTCTCGAGTGGATTTTGCCATCGCATGCAGTTTCATGTGGTGAAGCTTCTCTAAAGTTTGTTCAAGTATCATATGGTTTTCCTTCGTTTTTTAATGATAGTAACCCCCACCCCTCAGGTTATTTTTCCCTAGAGGTTCCGGGCGGTTTTTTACTTGTCCGGTAGTAGAACATTCCACTACCGAACCTTCTGGAAGCGGAACTAGATCAGCTCCACTTTCAAGAATCTTTTTGAGGCAACTGTAAGTGGGCGCCTTGAGGTCTAAAGCGCGACGGGCTGCATGTTTAACCCTGTCTTGTGGGTAGTGCTTGGCCAGTCTAATAGTACCTAGAGCAGAGCGATAGTTCTGCTCTGGGTGGACTTTCGTTTGAAACATCTGCTGGATAAGCTGTCCAAGTTCAGGAGCGAGGGAAGTGGCCCAGCGGGTAATTCTCTCAGGCGTCCATTCTAGTTTGACTGAATGATTTTTAGGACGATGCGTGGCTTCAGTTGTAAATTTACCCTTTTGATAAGAGCGGCGATGAGAGGCTATCCGGATCCCTCGTTGGAAAATCTCAACCGTAGTATCCGTACTTCTGGCTTCTACGGGGGCATGAATGAGGGTATAAGGACAGCTGTAGTAGTGGTCATCGAGTTCAATATGATAATCAATATTCACCCGCGCTTTTTTCCATTCTGCAAACCGATAAGGGGTCTGAGGGAGTGCTTTCAATACTGGCCGTTCCAGGCTCTCCCATAGAGTCTTTCTGGATTTGCCTATATGCCGCATTTGACGTTCGTTGAGGCGCTTCAAACACTCCCAGATTCCAATATTGAGTTCCGCTAGGGAAGTGAAGGTCTGATTGCGTAAGACTGCTAGGATCCAGCGTTGGGCGACTAATACTGCCGCTTCAACCTTGGCCTTATCCCTGGGTTTACGAACTCGGGCGGGGATGATGCACGTTCCGTAATGTTCAGCTAAATCTCTGTAACTAGGGTTAATCTCCGGGTCGTAATAGCAGGCTCTCTTCACACCGCTGCGGAGATTGTCTGGGACGGTAATTTCACTCACACCATTAAAAAATTCATACATCCGAACGTGACTTGAGAGCCAGCTTGGAAGATCCTGTGATAGTGAAGCCTCTGCGTAAGTGTAGGAACTTGCACCAAGGACTCCAACAAAAAGTTGAGTGGAAACTAAGTTTCCTGTTACAGGATCCAAAAACGGAATACCGTCGCAGTAATCGACGAAGCTTTTTTCTCCCGCTTTATGCTCCTGCCTCATGACTACGTTTAGTTTGCTACGATACCTACTGTAGTGCTCGCAGAAGCGCGAGTACCTATATCCTTCCGGGTTATCACGCAAGTACTCTTGCCATAGCAGCATTAGAGTAACCCCAGACTTCTTCAATTCACCGTGAACCCAAGTCCAGTCAGGAGCCCTGACTCCGATTGCGGGTTTTACCCCTCGTAGGGGTACTTTGATTCCTAACAACTCCTCTAGCTCACCCTCCGAGAAGGCCTCTACATCCCCCCAGGAGCCAATTCCCGCCTCCTGAGCGAGCTTTAGATAGTATCCCGCTGTCGTTCTTCCACACCGGACACTTACTGCGATCTCATTCCGACCCAACCCCATGGTGTATCTAAGTCGAAGAATTTCCCTTAATTTACGCATTGGTAGCCTTTCTTGGCCCATACTGATCTCCTTTTAAAAAGGAGAGCCATACTAGGTCATTCAGGCTTACGTCGAACTTTTAAATCTCAACTATAGAATCCTGCATTGGATCCCCTGGTCGGCATGACCCCGGAATCAGTGGTCGGAATGCCCCGGAACGCGCACGACCAATAATAGTCCAGAGAGTCCGACAAAGTCGATTACTTTCCAGAGTGTCACCATTAAGATACCCTTTCGGTATCTTTTTGTGGACTTTTTAATATCACTTGGCTATTCTTACGAGAGTGAAATTTGATGAAGCGTTCGACCGGGCAAAGAGCGAGAAGACTAAAAAGGAACGTGGACTGGATTTTATCGAAGCTCGATCAATCTGGTTAGACGAGAACTGTGTCACTTTACCAGCAAAGAATATTGAAGGTGAATTCCGCTGGTTTACGGTTGGAAAAATGGGAGAAAAACTTTGGGTTTCAATTTGGACCTACCGAAGGGAAGATTACGTTAGGATCATTTCGGTTCGTCGTGCTGAAGGAACCCCATTTGAGAGGTGTTACTATGAAAGCCAATAAGAAACGAATTAGTTCAAAGGAAATAGACGAAAAATTTGAGTCCGGTAAAGATATTGCGGAACACGTAGACTGGGACGCGGCTACTAAGGCTGTTAATGTTGATCTTCCTGTATGGGCAGTTAAGGGACTTGATAGAGAAGCCACACGCAGGGGTGTTGCACGTCAAGCTCTCATTAAGATGTGGCTAATTGATCGGCTGGATTCATTGAACGAATCAAAAGCTTCATAAGCTAGCTCGGTCTCCGACAGAATCCGCATATTACTCTATCGCGCCTCGTAGGAAGTTTAAATTGCCTTATAAATTTTTTGAATGCTTTTTATCTACTCGACGACCCTACATCTTGGGCTTGATAGGGTGGTGGGCTCGAGAGAGATTTTTGGTAAGTTACAGTCACGCAAGTTCTGTCACTCTTGTAATAATTGTTATGAGATATTGACGTAGATGGCGCAGATACTATAACGGTATTACCTTTTGCTTCAAGTTCGGCAATTTGAGAATTAAGGTATTCGACGTTCCCTTCTGCGCATATTACTTTGGATTGCGCAAAAGCAGAAATTGAGAAAGTTAAACAAAGGAACGCGAAGATTGCAAAATAGTTTTTT
>JBDSKY010000145.1:0-13793 GCA_039916675.1 Bdellovibrionia bacterium | reverse complement strand
GAGATGTTGAAAGCTCGCGTAATTTCTCTTCAGGCACGGCCGTCGGCACGGGTTTAAAGATATCGTGAGCTTCACCCCGACGAAAGGTTTTCCAAAGGCCTTCGAAGGACGAGACAAAGGGGCTTGGGCTTTCCGCCTTTGCTCGAGCCTGGGCTTCAGAAAGCTTGGTCATTGCTTCATTCACCATCGCTTGCGCTTCATCAGCAGAGATGACTCCGTCAGAAATCAACTTCTTTGCGTAGACTTCTCGAGGAGAGGCGTGAGCTTTAATAGTTTTATAAAGGAGAGGTTGAGTAAAAGAAGGCTCGTCACCTTCGTTATGTCCGTGTTTACGGTAACAAACTACGTCGATGACCACGTCTTTTCTGAATTTCTGTCTATACTCTATGCAAAGTTTGGCCGTGTACCAGAGTGCTTCTGGATCATCCCCGTTGACGTGAAAGATCGGAACTTCCAACATTTTTGCAACGTCAGTGGCGTAAGTGGTTGAGCGACTCTGTTCAGGCGAAGTGGTAAACCCAACTTGGTTGTTAATTACAATGTGGAGCGTGCCCCCGGTGCCATAACCCGGCAGCTGTGAAAGATTCAGGGTTTCATAACACACGCCTTGACCCGCAAATGCGGCATCGCCATGAATTGCAATGGGAACTACTCGTCTTCGTTCGGTATCGTGTTTAAGTGTCTGTTTAGCGTAGGCAACCCCTTCGATCACAGGGTTAACGAATTCTAAATGACTCGGGTTAGATGCCAGCGATAAATGGACTTTTTTGCCGAATTGAGTGGTGATATCGGAGGAAAATCCCATGTGGTACTTAACGTCGCCTTCGCCTTTGGACGTGTCAGCTTTATAAGCTCCTTCAAATTCAGTAAAAATTAGCTCGGGTTTTTTTCCAAAAAGATTGGTTAGTAGGTTTAAGCGACCTCGATGAGCCATCCCGAACACAAATTCATCTGCCCCCAATTCCGCGCCGGATTCAATCAGGCAGTCCAAAGTAGGGATAATATTTTCCGCGCCTTCAATGGAAAAGCGCTTTTGGGCGACGTAGCGGGTGTGTAAGAATCTATCGAAGGATTCACTTTCGGTAATACGATTTAAAATTCTTTTTTGCGTAGCAGAATCTAATTGTTCCCGATTTCGGGACGTTTCCATTTTTATACGTAGCCAATCTCGTTCAGTGGCTTCCTGAATATGAGTAAATTCCACTCCGATATGGTTACTGTAGGTTTCACGTACCCGAGTAAAAATATCGCTGAGCTTAGCTGGTCCCATTCCAATGAGTCGTCCAGCAGTGAAAGTTTTAGAAAGATCTGCTTCAGTCAATCCAAAACGGGATAGTTCAAGTAAAGGATGTGAAGTAGGAGCGGGCGAAAGAGGATCAATATGCGCAAGAAGCCGGCCGAGACTTCGGTAAGCTAGTATCAATTCGGCCACTTTTGCTTCTGCATTAAAATCTACAGAAGACCCAGGTATAATGCCGGGTGCAGAAGGAGATTGGCCCTTGCTTGGCGGGCTGGTGGTTACGGCGGGCTGGGGAGGTGTTTGCGAGACTTCAGCACCCGTTTCCAGACCGTCAAAGAAGTAGCGCCATGATGGATCTACAGAATCTGGATCCTCATTGTATCGCTCAAAGAGTTCTTCAATGTAACTTGCATTCGAATGACTTAAATAACTAAGTTTCTGCAATGAATCCTCTCAATAGCCTCTCTGCCCACATCTTCGTTTATATGCCTTTTAGGCCGGTAGAATAGTGCGCGTCAAGACCTTTCAGAACTGTTACCTCTGCATTATTAAAAGACTATCATCCCTTTCGGATTTTTCCTTTGAGAAATTAACACTTTTCACAGCGATCTTTCTCTCCTAACAGAAAAAAAGTGAGTTATTTCAAGTTTTTGTTCTTTTTTAGGGAAGGTTAAGGAACTTGCTTTACTAGAAAGGGGCCGAGCCGGCAATTTGGAAAAACAAGTCCCGACTGCCTCTGAAATCGGAATTAAGCCCTTGATGGTACTCCCAGGAGAAGGCCAAGGGGATTGTGAAAGCTTCTGCCGTAAGCCTTAGGCCGCCGCCGAAAGAAGGAAGGGTTGAGGTGGCAACAAGATTGCTTATGAAGCTGGATTCGACAAAGGTAAACCCATATAAATTATTTAAAAAGAAAGGATTTGTTCCCCATCCTCGAAAAATTCGGGCGATTGGAAAGGTTAAATCTAACGCGGTGACGAAAGCGGCCTTCGCTAGGTATTCATAGCCAGGGTAACCTCGAATTGATAGCTGGTTAAATCCGTTGCCTGCAAATGAATTTGATATTTGGGGCAGTCGTCCAGTAAGTACCGAATTGGCGGATGAAAACGTCTCACTAGTGCTTGAAACCATCAAGGCCTTCAACGAGGGGGTAAGAATCGTATGGTCTGCTACCTTAATAAATTCTTGATCTATTAGCAGGCCCTTCCAAATTTGACCTTCGGGGAGGATATAGAGTCTTGCTCCAATCTGAGAATATCGTCCTGACTCAGAAGTGATCGATAGATTCGCCGTTTCTTGATTAGAATAGCTGAGCATTCCATCCAAACTTGGATAAAAGGCACTCGCGGCTTTGATTTCATTATTCACATTATTTTGATCAAATTGGTAAGCAAAAGCTCTTTGAACATTGAAACTAAACGCGGGACTCAGCGCAGAATAGGTCCAAAATATCGGATAGGCGAGCGTGGCCGAGATGTCCGCTTGACGCATATAAGAAGTTAAATTGCCCTCAGAATTTATTCTGCTACTCAGGATGCCGGCATTAATTGCTAGAGTGGGCCCCCAAGACCGATTCGAATAGAGGGCAAAGAAATCAGGCGTTTGAATGGCTGTATTGTAGCTAGCTGCAAGGATATATCGGTGTCGATTGGTAGCGTCAAATCCCAATATTTCAGCACCGATCCCTAAGCCACCTCCCTGCGAGTATTCTAAAAGCGGGGTCCAAACCCTCGGAAACAGTGTTTGGCCAAAAAAATAGTCGGTAATCGGGTAAGTCTTAAGCTCTCCCTCGTACTGAGCTTGAGGGCCGGGGCGCGGCAAGAGCGGCCGAGGTATTTGTAGTTTATCAGGAGAAACGCCTTGGGGTGAAAGTTTTACTAAAGCGACATCCCAACCTGAAGAAGAAAAAACGCTCGCATAAACTTCAGGAAGATTGTGACTTAAGTTAAATGCTGGGAGAGAAATTCCACTGGTCATATTAGTAACCAGGATAGAAGTTCCTTTTTGAGGACCGTATCTATAGAGATTGTCGACTCCAGTACTATTGGAGATAAAATAAAGATCACCCTTTTGATTCACAGAAGGGAATCTATTGAAATTTCCATCTACCACTAACTGTGTCGGCGTATTTACACTGGGATCTCGCAGACTCAAAGAAACTAGATCTTCTTGAAACTTTCCATGCGGGTGAACGGTGAAGTAAATGTCCTGACCATCAGCTGAAAACTTAGGATTAGCCACTCGATCATATCTAGGAGGCGTGTAAAGTTTTTCGATGGGGCCCAACGAATACTTCCCTTCGTTTTTAATCAGTCGTGCCCGAGCTAGACTAATCGATGGAGATTCCGTTACCGTAAATACCACCCATTGCCCATCCCTGGAAACGTCTGGGTCGTGGGCTCTTATGCGATTGGTCAGAGAAGTCACTGAGTCTGTTTTTAAGTCGTATAACTTTAGATCACTGTAGAGATCATAAATTTGATCCCTATTCAGCTCGCTATAGACTAAAGCATAGTCCGAGTCAGGGTGCCCGGCTGGAGTAAAATTCATCCCCACTCCACCTAGCTTGTCACCCAGCAAGCGAGTTTTGCCGGTAATGAGATTTCGTAGAAACAGACCCGGTCTCCGATTGGCGGATTGAAGGTTATAGGCAAGCCACTGACCGTCGCTTGAAATCGCGAGCCCTTCAGCTTCGTTGCTCTTAGAGTGATCGCGCGGGGTCAAGAGGGTATATTGGGTGATGGGTTGAGAATGAATAATGTCCAAGGCTTTTCTGCCGCGCGCCTCGGTCTCCTGGATCCAATCCTGCCAATATTCGTACCAATCCTTTCCAGTAATGTTTTCCAAATTTCCATTAATGAATAATGGAATCCTGCTGCCTGATCTTTCAGACATTAATCCGAGGGTATCGGTTCCTCCGTCAACCGTAGATGCTAAGTCGTAAGTAAGCCCCGGTTTAGAGCTGAGTGCTACTTGGTTCATTAAATAATAACCAAAAAGATAACGCGTATCTCCGCCAGGAAAATAAGGGTTAGTACCGGTGATTCTATCGAGGGTAACAAAATTCGGAGTATCCAGAACCTTCTCCTCGACCGCAGCTCTTAGCACCATTTCGTAGTAAGAGCTTCGACCTCTTCCTGAATGGGTGAACTGAGTTTCCATGAAAACCGCTAAGCCTTCCAGCATCCAAGGCGGCCAGGCCGCGTTGGGAAGGAATGCTGCTCCAAATAGAGGGCGCAGTGCTTTCCAGACTCCATAAGTCGTGTCCATGTTGAGAAAATGTGTGTACTCGTGAATGATCAAAAGCCTGAGCCAGTTATCGTAAAAGTTAGTGCTGGAGGTGGAATCCGGTGGGATCGCCCAGAGAATGATTCCAAATTTAGCAAGCGGTGTCGTAAGCCCATTGGCCGTGTCCTGGTTATCGATCACTAAAACTTGCGGTTTGTAAGAGGGCTTCCACTTGAGAATAGGAGAAAGAATGCTCTGAGCCTCCTCTAGGTAATTCGTTGCCCGGTTTGCTACCTCCGAAAGTTCTTCAGGGAAAGTAACAAAGAAGTTTTCGCTTTCAATTGTTTTCCATTTCCAGAACGGAGATAGACCATAGGGATCAGCACTAGGAAACGGGTTAGTCTTGATAATCGGAGTTGCATAAGCGTACGGGCTATTCGACCCATTCGAACTGATGAGTCCAGTCAGTACTGTAAGTGTGATAATTCGTAATTTCCAGGACGAAGTAAACACCTTGGCAGTTTGGGAAAGGAAGGTACTAAGCATGCGGTGCGATCTTAACCACTGTTCCTCGCACTTGAGGATGGTTTAAAAATCCTACGTGGGTCCCTTCTTTAGCGTGCGTTTTTCGAAGTAGCGCGAGGACTGCGAATTTGGCGTTTGGATCCTGATGGCTAGGGGTAGTCGTAATCGTTCCTATTTCGGCCCCTGCTTGATGAGTAGTAGCATCTATAGCTTGGACTCGATCTCCCACTTGGGGGGGCTTTCCAACCCCTTCAATTCTAACTAAACGTTTAGCTGGAGAGCCTAGAGCTACGATTTTTTCGATCACTTCTTGTCCGGGATAACAGCCTTTATTATCCGCGATTGCAGTACGGAGTCCAATCTCAAGAGGTACCGCAGATTCAGTAATTTCCGAGTCCATGCGAGGCCGCACGGCTTGAATACGCCAATTCTCTAATTCTTCAAATTTGAGAGGAATTGAGGTAGCGAAATTCTTGGAAATCCATTTGTCTAATATTTCTGGCATTGCCCAAACGGTAAGCCAATTGCGTCCATAGTTCGCAGTGCCATGATTACAAATTTTAATATCGGGCTCGGATCCGTCCTCTAGTGAAGTTTGGATCATTTGTCCGAGTTCGGGGACAGCCTCGTTTGCAGGTTTTTTGGGAAAGGCTAGGCCAAGGCGACTGAGTTGGGACTCTTCGGGAAATATCCAGGCGCATTTGAGTGGCGGAGTGAGGTCCTCTAGTTGGATTTTCTCACCAAAGGTATACTGATCGATAATGGAGAGGAGATCCGTTTTCCATTTTCCTGAACGGCCGGCATCGAATTCAAAAGCGTACTGATCTTTAACGGGGTTCCAGAGATAGAAAAAGGATCGAATTTTGCCCTGGGCAGTCAAGAAACAGCCCGGTGCCCCGTCTCCCGCATCCATTTGACGGAGGTTTACTGTCGTCAAACGATGAAGGAAATCCTTAGCATCAGGGCCTGTAAGGGGCATCCAATTCCAGGTGATTGGGCCGTTTTCTAAGGTCGGATAGTAAATGTGTGTTGTCATATCAATAAAATCCTTAATTTTAATATCTTGGCTTTCAAGGCTCTGGTTGGCCCTTATTTATGCCTATTATGGCATTTGTCGCACATCAGGTCTTTTTTGTGGAGGCGCAAAATGCTAAGGTCCGCCTAACACGTTGAGTTATGATAAGCAGCAGCCCAAGTAGTAAAGGTAGTTTGAAATGATGAAAAAGACCCAATTCGTAAAAGATCTCAAGGACAAAGACACAATTGCTTCCCCCTTCCTAATTAAATTCAGTGCCACGGCCCTGGGTAAAAATGGGAAGCCCTACATGAATTTAGTGTTCATGGACAAGACTGGTGAAGTCGAGGGACGGCTCTGGGAAGATGTCACTCAATACATTGGCCAAGCCGTGAGAGATACTTTTGTCTGGGTTGAAGGACGTTGTCAAACTTACCAGGGTAGGCGCCAAGTAGTGATTCAACGTTTACAAATTCTTAGAGAAGATGAAGTTACATTAAAAGAATTTGTTCCTGAAAACGAACTCGATGCTGACCTCCTTTACCAACAGTTGATGGAACTGGTCGATTCAATGCAAGATCCTTATTATAAGGCGTTGGCGATAGCTGTTCTCAGGGATGATCCAGAAATTGTTGACCGAGTCAAACGTGCACCTGCAGCTCGAAGTATCCACCATGCGTATAAAACTGGATTGCTTGAACATGTTTTATCCATTACTAAAATTTTGGATGGGTTAGCCAAACATTACGGAAAACATTTGGATCGGGATTTGCTTTTCTTAGGTGGATTCTTTCACGATATTGGGAAAATTTGGGAACTCTCGTATGAACGTTTAACGGACTACACCACTGAAGGCCAATTGATTGGGCACTTAGTTATGGGTGTGGAGCTAATAGATCGTAAAATCCGTGAGCTAGAAGCAGAAGAAGGCAAGCTTCCCGGAAAGTTCCCAGAAGACAAAAAACTTTTGGTTAAACACCTAATTTTAGCCCACCATGGTCGACTTGAGTACGGTTCTCCTAAGGAACCACTCTGCCTTGAAGCCTTAGTCGTACATATGATTGACGACTTAGATTCTAAAATGAATGCCATCGGAAAGTTCATGGAAAAAGATCAAACCCCAGGTCGTTGGACTGGAATGAATCGGAATTTGGAACGGTTCTTTTATAAACCAGATTGGATTATGGAGCTGGCAGCGCAGAGTAAGTGAGCTTAACAACGAACGGGCGATTTAAATTCGAAATACCCGCTTAGAATTAGCCGTGGTTGCCCGTGCCACTTCTTCAAATGAAATACCTCTGAGTTCGGCTAATTTGAGAGCTGTGACCTTCACCATACTAGGTTCACATTTTTTTCCTCGATAAGGAATGGGAGCTAAAAACGGAGCGTCAGTTTCGACCAGAATTCTATCCAGTGGAAAAAGTTGGGCGGCCGTGCGCACTTCATCGGCTTTCTTAAAAGTGAGAATGCCCGAAAATGAGATATAAAATCCGAGTTCTACGCAGGCCTGGCCGAATGCGACTGTTCCGCTAAAACAGTGAATAATGCCGGGAATAGCATCGGCGGGGAGCTGCCTTGAATATTCAGTGAGTGCTTGAAGCAGGTCTTCTTCGCCCTCTCGGCTATGAATCACAACCGGAAGTCCCAGTTGGCGAGCTAGATCTAGTTGCAGCTTGAGCGCTGATTTTTGAACGTCTCTCGGAGAGTGATCATAGTGGTAATCCAGTCCGATTTCACCAATGGCTCTGCACTTTGGATGACGTCCGGCTTTTTCCAAAATAGGCATATCTTCCGGCTTGAGTACAACTGCATCGTGCGGATGAACTCCTACCGTGTGGTAGACGTTTGGATATTTCTCTGAAATGGTCTGGATCTCACCTATTGAAGCCAAGTCTGTACCGATAGTGACTAAAGATTCCACCCCAGCGAGTTGGGCTTCTCCAAGAATATCCTCAAGCGATTTGGGAAGGTAGTCATAATTTAAGTGGCAATGGCTATCGATCAGTAACGAATTATTCATAAAGATTCTCTTAATGTAAAAATCCCGGCACTGAGCCGGTGCAGTTCTTCTTAGATCTACAATTCTTTATTTAGAAAGCAGATGGTCAAATAGCATATTCCAGACCGGTACAGGATAAGCACCCTCTACCCTATAACCATTGACGAAGAATGTCGGCGTAGATTTAATTCCAAGTGAGACCGCTTCCAAAACGTCCCGATTTACAATCTGTGCTGCTTCAGGTGCTGAGACGCAGGCCTCTAATGCAGGGCCATTTAATCCCATTTCTTCAGCAAGTTTTAGAGGACGGCCGGGCGCGAAAGTCGCTTGTTTGTCAAAGAGTTCGTCATGCACGGCTTCGAACTTACCTTGCTTGTGAGCACACATGGCAACACGGGCGGCCTCACATGCCACAGGATGTGCAGATTGATGAACTTCAGGATTACAGGCTTGATCGAGAGGGAAATTTCTAAACTCTATTCGAACTTGGCCTGGATGCGAATTCATCGCAGAATGAACTGCGTAAGCTCCAATACGGCAAAAGGGGCATTGAAAATCACTGAATTCCACAATTGTAATAGGAGCGTTTGCCGGTCCTATGGAAGGAAAGTCTGGGTTAGTCTTAACCGCCACAGGTGATGAATTAAGGATACTATTTAAATACTCCTTTGTTTCGGAGTGGGTCAAAGTGCCGGTATCCATGGATTTACAACCCAGGACGGCAGCGAAAAGTGAGCCTGCTACAATCAGGAGGAAGATTTTCCATTTTGACAGGTCGAGCTTGTGCTTTGAAAACCGTTCCGGTTTTAAGATTAATACCGTGAACAAGGATGCTAGTGCAATTCCATCAAGAACCAAGCAAAGCAGACAGAACGTCTTTAAAGTCAGCGCCATAATTAAAAAATAGGGAATCGAAGTGAGAGCTGCAAAAGCCGTCATGATAAAACATGCCCGAATTGCTTCTCTTCGCCAAAAAACATTGTGGGCCACAACACTGATTAGAAAAAGCCCTAAATACCAACCCGCCCCCAAACTCGAAATAGGGAGTCCTCTAAAAAGCTCCGCATAAGGGCTTGCCGCAACCACATCGCAGTTCATTTGACCTGCAATATTACAAAAAGACTTAAATCCTGAAGTTCCATTGCGGACCTGATAAAAATGATGGCTCAAGAAAAGTGCTACTGAAAATCCTCCCAAGGACAGGAGATTGAGAATGAAAATTTTAAATTTTGCGTTTTCGTTGTCTTGGATTGTGGTGCCACTTTTTAAAGGATTATGGGGTTTCGTGGGTACTCGGCTCATGGTTCAGGGTCCTCCAAAGCTTCCAGCGCGATAAATTAAGTATTCTGCAAATCCAAGTAGAATGAGACCGCTCGCGGTTTTAATTGTTTTCATCCATTGGCCGGACCTAGGTAAAAGTTGGAGCGCCCCTGCGAAAGTGGCAATCACCAAAAGTAAAGTTCCTAGACCGAGTGAAAACGAAAACATCAAAGCAAATCCGAGTCCTACAGACTGAGTTTTTGCGATAAACGCTAATATTGAAGTAAGCACGGGAGTTGTACAAGGAGCAGCAATAAAACCTGACGACGCTCCCAGGAGGAAAGCACCGAGAACTGTCATTTCTTTTTCAATCAAGTTTTTTTTCGGGTGAGGTGTTCCTCTCCTATGTCTATAATTTCTTTTGGCGCCTTCCCACCAAGTTTGTGGGTCGAAGGGAATGATGTCGAGCATAACCAAAGAAGCAATCGACATGATAATGCCTAGTCCTATGTACCAAGTTGCAGTATTGGTGAACGAGCCAAAGACCTTGCCCGTTAGTCCAGCAACCACACCCAGAAATGAGTAGACAACTGTCATTCCAGAAACATAGGAAAAGCCTCGTAGGAGAACTTCGTTCCAAGACCTTTTTAAGGGTCCTGCTCCACCAACTACACTCACTGTAATAGGGATCATCGGATAAATACAGGGCGTGAGGCTTGACAAGATTCCACCAAAGTAGGCAAAGATAATCGCTACTATGACTTGCCAGGGTCCCAAGGATCCCGGTTGAGCAGATAAAATATTTGATAAAAAGCCTGTAATTGAATCCATAGTCACTATGTCCTGTTCTCAAAAGTAACACGGGATGGAAAGGTTGGATAGGAAGATTACTCTAGCTGTCCTCAGTCTTATCAGTGTTCTTATTTTCGGAGGATGCAACCGTCCCCTGCCGACTGGATTATTGGGCGTGTCCGAGAGTAACATTTCGGTTAAATCTGCAGGCTCAAGCGTCTATCTCTTTCCAAATTCGCCTTCCTCGGCCCCCGATTCGCTTCGTGTCCAGTTACCCACTGAACCGATCTCCTTGGATCCCAGTCTTGCGCTAGATGGCGTTTCTCTTCAAGTCTTAAACAATATAGACGAAGGACTAATGGGTTACAGCAGTGAGGGGCGGCTAGATACACGCCTGGCAGAGAGCTACGAGCTTTCGAGAGACGGCAAAAAATATATATTTACTCTACGGAAAGGGGCGCTTTGGTCCGATGGTCAGGCTCTAGTCGTCCAGGATTTTGTCACGGCCTTCCGCAGGACCTTAAGTGCAAAAACCTTGTCTCGTATGGCACCGATTTATTTTAACATTCGAAACGCAAAAGCCTTTCATGAGGGGAAAATAAATGAAAAGGACTTGGCTGTAAATGAAGTAAACGGGAAGTTAGTCATTGAGCTTGAGAAAAAGGTTCCATCGTTTCTCCACTCCTTAACTCTGCCTCAAACATTTCCACTTCGAAAAGAAATCTTAGACGCTCATGGAGGTTCTTGGCCTGAGTCAGGCCCTGTTTCTGGCCCCTACCGAATTGCATCGCATAAATTTGAACAAAGTATCGTTTTGGAAAGAAATCCTCATTACCGCAATAGTTCTTCCACTCGCCCTCAATCCATGATTTCGCGAATAGAGTATAAAATTACCGACGAGTCTACGGCAATTAATCTCTTTGATCAGGGTATGCTTGATATAGTCACACGCGTATCAGCATTGGATTTACCTCGCCTTCAGAGTAGCGGACGAGTTAAGCTGTCGCCGTTTTTGGCCACCTACTATTTATCATTCAATTGCCGCAAGGCACCGTTCAATAATAAAGTCTTCAGACGAGCAGTAGCTGGATCGATTCGGAGGGCCGAGCTTGTTCAGGTCTTGGGAGGAGGCGAGTTACCCGCTTGGAGCTGGATTCCTAAAGGCTTGGAAGGTTATATGTCTTACAAGGACCCATCCGTGGTTTTTGCAGGTGCTATTCATGAATTGACCCAACGTAGAGAGCAAAGTGCACCCATCGAAGCCAGTTTTGACATCAGCGCCCGAAATTCGAGAATCATGGAAAAAATACAGCAAGATCTGCTTAAGGATTTAAACGTCAATCTGAGTCTCACCCCACTCAGTTGGCAAGCCTTTAACCACTCCATAAAATCTGACCCTCCACCGCTGTTTCGTTATGGTTGGATGGCACCGTTCATGGACCCGATTACTCATTTGAGAGTATTTACGACAGGAAATTTGAATAATTTTTCAGGATGTTCGAATTTAAATTATGATGCACTAGTGGAGGAAATAGAAACTCTACCTCCGGGGCCAACACGCGAAACCAAAATCTTCGCAGCACAGAAAATCTTGCTTGAAGAAGAAGCCGCAGTAGTTCCCATATATCATTACGTGCAGCACACTGCGGTGTCACCACGAGTTAAGGAATTCAAAATAAACGCCTTTGGAATAATTAAGTTTCAAGATCTCAGCCTATAAAAAATTTCCAAATATTTTTTATACCTTATCGATATTGAAGTCCTTCAAAAGATTTTTAAAACTTTCGACATCCCTTTCAACAGCTGACTTATGTCGCTTCAATCGTTGGTCCGGTGTCTCGTCTTTAAGGAAATAGGTACTGTCGATCGATGTGATTCCTTGGGTCCAAATACTTGGATTGACTTCAGAATACTTTCTCTGCCAATGCTCCCGTCTCAGAAGGCCAGAAGAGGTGGGCAAGCCAAGCTTCGAATATTCAACGTTGGATTCCCAAAGGTAGACGTTCACGTTTCTTCTTTCCTTAGGAAGGTGGGCATGGGATCGATAACGGATTGCCCTCCCAACTACTTGCTCAAGAAGAGCGGAATTACCAATAGGTTCGAGGACGTGAAATTGTTCCGTTCCGTTGAGAGAGACTCCTTCTGTAATTTCAGGGTGAATTAAAAGGATTCTTTTTTTAGCTTTGTTGTACTGATCTACCACATTAATTTGAGCTTGCACGGACTGATCAGGAGTGAGTAAGGCGTATTGATCGCCCAATCCGTGACGGTCGAGGAATGAAGCAAATCGTTTTATGCCGTTTGCAAAATAGTTCGAATAGACGGCAACTTGGCCAGGACTAGCTTGAATTGTTTTTAAGATTTCCAGAAACTTGGGTGGTTCAATGATTTCATTGCCGCTCGATTTGAAGTCTAAGTTTCCAATTTCCAGCCCAGAATAAGTATTTCCCAGCAACTGTTTTTGAAAACGGGAACTATGTATTTTTAAATATTGATCCATGTAATGTGTGGGATCTTCCATTAGCATAATTTTAAGTTGATCCAAATTTAAGTCTTCGTCTACAAAGCTCAAAAAGAAGTTGGATTGAAAATCATTATAGAGGACCTTTTTCTCGAAAGTATTTTTGCTGGGGTAGTTTTCATCTTCGGCAAGTTTTACATGATAGTAGGAAATATACTTCTGTGCAAAGTCCTTCCACTTGCTGGCATCGAACTCGCGGAAGGAGACTTGGTTGATGGGGAAAATCTCGTTTGCCACAGGGATAGCGGCAGAACCTGACAATGCCATCAGAGGTATTGCCCAAGGTAGCGAAGTACCCAAAGTGACAATGGAAGTAAGAGATACTAGAAATGGAAAGGCCAACAACATCAATTTACTTTCAGTGACATGCCCGCGAACCAGAGAAGTAACCGGCTTAACGCGCATAAACTCGGTTCGAAATTTAATTGGATCAATTGGATATCGATCATCTGATTCAAAAAGGTTGCCGAGATAAGCTATGTCTGAAGTATCGACAAAAATTGGAGTGCCCGATAGAAGGAGAAGTTTATCGGCTGTTTTTATTTTTTGATAAACTGCAATGAGTCTTTCTGAAGTCTTGGTATCACCCACTCTTATCTTTTGTATGAGCTTGTGAACTTCATCTATGATGACAACGGTCTGGCTTAGATCGTGTTTTAAAATTTTTTCGGATTCGTTGAATGAGATCATCCCGTAGCGGGAGGAGTCTTTGATTCCGTAGGATTTCATTTGAGTGATCCAGTTACTCTTTAGAAATTCTGGCAAAAGAATGATCACCTTTTTCTTTGGATCTTTTTCAGCGTACTCCAATGCAACATAAGTTTTTCCGCTTCCTAAGGAGTGGTAAAGAAGGAGACCCTTTTGTTCCGGATGGTTGAGAAGGTAAGACACCGGCAACTTTTGGTGTGGTTGCATCTCAATGGCAGCAAAAGTTTGTCGCGCCGAAATTATAAAGATGAAGGCGAACAGAACCACACAGTATCGGATCCAGTTTTGCACTTGGGAGCTCCTATTCTAGTATTTATAATAAACTAATATAGGTAGGTCTGTCTTTACTATGAAAAACTGAAATATTCCTGGGGTTGTGCTGGACATCGGGATTCGGTCACTATAGATTTTTATTACAATGAGAAATCTTCTTTCTAGTACTGGGATCTTAGGCATGTTCGGACTTTTATCTTTATTGAGCTTCTCATGCAGAGCGCATGCCGAAGAA